>NZ_JAHDIW010000040.1:0-2362 GCF_018531165.1 Geobacter grbiciae
GCTGCTGCTGTTTCATGTTTACCTCCCTCTCGGTAGTTTACCAAGCGGGAGTGTCCATCGTCATCAGGATACCTCACAGAATGCAAGGAAGAGTTTGCCGACATCTGCCGTGCTTTGAGAGAATTCAAGTTGTCAAAGGAAGACATTACCAAGCCTGGGGGGAGCGAGAGCGACATCCCGAAGAAATTGTCACGGATTCTTCGACCATTGGGTTGGGAAGAAAGAAAGCTGCAAGCGAAGCTCGTTGTTGATGATGAGGAGGTCTCACACGACACTCATTTTATCGACTATGTTAAGAACCGGGTAGCCCTCGATCTGGAGTGGAACAGCAAGGATCAAACCTTTGACCGCGACCTGTATGCATTTCAGACGTTCTTCAATTACAACAAGATAAGTCTTGGTATTCTCATCACCCGCAGCAATGATTTAGACCCATACTTCGCCAGTCTCGGAAAGTATGTTGATACAAACGGAAAAACGAGGGCATACAAGGATAAATACGGCGCAAGCACAACGCAAATGGGGAAGCTTCTGCCCCGCTTGAAGGCAGGGAGAAACGGCGGTTGTCCGGTACTTGTTTTCGGTATCACATCAAAACTTATCGTTGATTGATTCGCGACCCATTATGTCGCAACCGGAATGTATTCTCTTCTCAAATATCATGAGGTGGCTATGAAAAAACAACCTACCGCTGCAGAAGATTTGCTGAAACGCGTTAAAGGCCACTACGGGACAATTCTCGCAGATCCCCCTTGGCGGTTCTCAAACAGAACTGGCAAAATGGCGCCTGAACATCAGCGCCTGCTTCGCTATCCGACCATGGAGCTTGAGGAGATCATGGAGCTTCCAGTGCAAATGCTTGCCGCTCCCCAGAGTCATTTATACCTTTGGGTTCCCAACGCGCTTCTCGCGGAAGGTTTAGAGGTCATGAAGCGTTGGGGATTCACCTACAAGACGAATCTGATCTGGTATAAGACACGGAAGGACGGAGGACCGGATGGTCGGGGCGTTGGTTTCTACTTCCGTAATGTGACGGAAATCATTCTTTTTGGCGTTCGCGGCAGCCTGAGGACTTTGGAGCCCGGAAGGCGGCAGGTGAACATGATAGCGACCAATAAACGCGAACATTCCCGGAAGCCTGACGAGCAGTACCAGTTGATACAGGAATGCAGCCCAGGCCCCTATCTGGAGCTTTTTGCACGACATCCCCAACCAAGTTGGGCCTGTTGGGGGAATGAGGTGGGAGCTGACGAGGAGATTACGTGGCACGGGAAGAAGATAATCGAATTTCCTCAGCAACGATTGTTCGAAAAGCAAAGTAAGTATGGAAAAGTGAAGAAGTGAAAATAACCCTTTGGTGAGGAAATTAAGAAGCGGCTGATTCGGCCGCTTTCTCCATTTAAGGTGCCATAGCAAATGATGTGTACCAGCCACTCCTCTTTATTAACCATCAGGAACCGTCCATGCCCACCTACATCGAACCCGTCTTCCGCCCACCCAGCGAGGCCCGCAGCCTGATCTTCCAGATCACCATCGGCTGCTCCCAGAACCACTGCGCCTACTGCGGCATGTACAAAATGAAGCGCTTTACGTTGAAGCCGGCGGAGGAGGTTTTCGCCGAGATCGACGGCATCCCGGCCCGGTACCGTCTCCATGTGGATAGGGTCTTTCTGGCCGACGGCGATGCCCTGGTTTACCCCTTCGAGGGGCTCTGCGCCATCCTCGACCGGCTCGCCGCCACGTTCCCGAACCTCACGCGGGTCGGCTCCTACTCCTCGCCCAACAGTCTCACCACCAAGAGTGTGGATGAGTTGCGGATGCTACGGGAGAAGCGGTTGCGGATCGTCTACTTCGGGCTGGAGTCGGGGGATGACGCGACGCTTGCGGCGGTGAACAAGGGATTTACGGCGGAGAAAATGGCGCAGGAGGCCCTAAAGGCCCGGGAAGCGGGGATGAAACTGTCGGTTACGGCCATCCTGGGGGTGGCGGGCCGGGGGCGGAGTCTCGATCATGCGCGGGCCACGGCCGCCTGGGTGAACCGGGTGAATCCCGAGTTCTTCTCGCTCCTCACCCTTTTTCGCCGCCACAACGAGGAGTTCGTCGACACCCTGGACCAGTGCACCCGCCGGGAGCTGCTGGCCGAGGCGAAGGAGCTGCTGACGCACCTCTCCCCCCAGCGGACCATTCTCCGTTCCAACCACGTCTCCAATTTCCTGGAGCTGGCAGGGGGCTATCCCAAGGATCGGGAGCGGCTCATCGCTTCCGTTGAGGAAGCGGTTGCCCATCTTGAGGGGATTCCGGGATACCTGGACGAGGTGCCGGAGTATGGGGAGGAGTATTACTGACACAAGGAATCGGCCAG
>NZ_JAHDIW010000041.1:0-2056 GCF_018531165.1 Geobacter grbiciae
GCTGCTGCTGTTTCATGTTTACCTCCCTCTCGGTAGTTTACCAAGCGGGAGTGTCCATCGTCATCAGGATACCTCAGGGGTGCTGGGGTGGGTCAATTTTGGACGCCGATTTGCGCTAAAGGTGGGTCAATATTGCACGCCGATTCACAGTTACTTCGGTTTTGTATTTCTAAACCATATAGAGCCCTTCAAGAATTGCCGCCCTGAGCCCCGCAATGATACCGTTCAGTTCATCGAGGTGCGGCCCCGGCTCACACGGGGCCGCTACCCTTGCCCGCAATACCTCCCATGCTCGATGAGCCTCCCACCCTTCCCGGATGTTTCCACTATCGTCAATTTCTTCATACCCGAGCTTGCGCCGGGTGCAGAACCAATCGGCAAGACTCACCAGTGCGACGCCAGCGGCGCGCTCCGGAGGAACTGCATCGAGGTTGTGGTGATAAAGAATCGCGTCGGTGATGCCGTCCTGGAGATGCCAGCGGCAGCCGAGGGAGCTGAGAAAGTCCTTTCCCCGGAAGAAGTTGAGAAAGACTGCGCCCACGTCGTGGAGAAGGCCCGCAAGGTAGACGTTGAAGGTCTCGGGATAGCCGAGCCGTTCGGCGATGATCTTTGCCACCTTCGCCACGCCCAGGGCGTGGGTCCAGAGGAGGGAGCGGCTGAAACCTTCTTTCCCGGTCTTGAAGAGATCGACGACGGCGCAGGTAAAGACCGCTTCCTTGAGATGATCGAGGCCGAGGTAGATGATTGCTTCCCGCAGCTCATCCAGGTGCTTCAAGGGGCAGTAGAACGAGGAATTGACAAGGCGCAGCACCCGCGTTGTCAAAACCTGGTCCTGGAGAAGAAGATCAGTTATTTCGTCGATCGACACGTCCGGATCGTCGAGCTTGCCGGCGATCCTCAGCACCACGGCGGGAACCGTCGGCAATTCGTCAACCTCGGCCATGAGCGTGCGGGCGGCGTTGAGCCGGTCGAATATGTTTTGCGGTGTGCCTTCCATGGCGGCCTCCAATGTTTTCAACTTCTTAAGCAAATGCAATGCCCAGAAGAAGGCTCCCTTTCTCCCCTGTCCTTTCGGACAGGGAAAAAGGGAGCAGGGGGCCGGAATGGGTCCCGTTATGGACGCTATGTCAAGTAGAGAGAGAAAACAAGAAAAAGGCGATTGCCATTTTTCTTTATTTTGGATATGGTACTATCTATAAATCTTGTTGCAAGAGGTGGAATTATGGCAAGTATAACCCACGACACGATAGATCATGTGACATTACAACGACTCGTTGAAGCCGGAGCCGTGAGGGGCGCTGATGTGATCGGCCAGCCGGGCGGCTGGGGAGTCGTCATCAAATACGGCATGGTTGAACGGGCCTTGGCCGTGCGCCGGGGAGCCGTGCGCGTCTTCCGCCATTTTGAAACCCTCGTTGCCTACCTCAAGGAAATTGGCATTTCTCAATTCACCGTGAACGCCGCCGATTATGACCCTGCCACCCCGGCGAAGAAGACCCGGCCGGACATATCGGAGAGGATGAAGCGGGCTCATGAGGCAGCCGAGCATGACAAATGGTTTCGGGAGCAGGTTGAAGAGGCTATCAAGGAAGCCGATAAGCCCGGGGCTGTCTGGATACCGCATGAAGAGGTAGTAAAGGACATGCACCGGCAGCGCGAAGCCCTCAAGGCCAAATTGGCCGGTAAGGGCCGCTAATGCTCATCGTCTGGAGACCACAGGCCAGAGCGGAGCGAGAGGCGGCTATTGACTACATCGCCCAGGACAACATCATTGCCGCCCTGGATCAACTTGACGAGATCGAGCGGCAGACGATTTTACTCGCCACTCAGCCGAAAATGGGGCGAGTCGGGAGAGTACCGGGAACCCGCGAGATGGTAATCATCCGGACCCCGTTTATTGCCGTCTACCGGATCGAGGGCCGTCGAATTGAGATCCTCAGATTTCTGCATGGGGCGCAGCAATGGCCGAGCAAAGGGAAACCTGATTAGCGTCGATCTTCCGCTGACGCCTGATGTGACATTTGCTGTCGCAGCATGATGATAACTTCATGGCATC
>NZ_JAHDIW010000042.1:0-1689 GCF_018531165.1 Geobacter grbiciae
CCTGACACCGTGACAGCAAGTTCAGTAACTTGATTTTGTCGGCTATAACTATTTGATGTTCCTTGATAATTGAGCTATTTTGCTACGCAACAAAACTCACCCGGCAGGTGAATCCATGAAGCGTTTCAAGATCGAGCAGTCCGACCAAGAGTTCTACACGTCCCATTCCGGCCTCGCCCTTGTCGGACTTGGGGTAAACCGTTTCACCGCGTTGGTGTCTGCCCTTGCCAAGGCAGTTCCTTCCGACGATGTCATATCCCATGGCGATGTCATCAAGAGCTACTGCGGGATTCTGGCGCAGGCCAAGAGCGACTTTGTTGCCGTAGAGCAGTACCGGGATGATGATTTCTTTCGCGAATCACTGGGCAACAGCCATGTCCCTTCCGAAGGAACCATGCGTCAGCGTATGGATGAGAATGCCGCCAGGTTCCTCCCGGTTGTCTCCTGGTCCTCCATCGAGTTTCTGGAGAACTCGAAGGCGCCCCTGACTCCCCTTGCCACCGGTCACATCTCGCTGGATATCGATGGATTCGTCATGGACAACTCCGGCAGCAAGAAGGAGAAGGTCACCCCGACCTACCGGAAAGTTGACGGATATCTTGCTCTGCCGGCGTATCTCGGTGCCGAGGGGTGGCTGGTCAACCTCCACCTTCTCAGCGGTTCGCAGCACCCACAGAAGGAGTTCATCTCTTACATCCGCGAGACGCTCGCCCGGGTTCGCCAGTTCTGCTCCACAAAGCTCCTTGTGCGTGCCGATTCAGCCCATGATTCAATGGACAACCTGGTGGAGCTCTCCCGTCACCGCAAGGTGGACTGGATCATCAAGTGGAACCCCCGGAAACAGGACTGCGGAGCCTGGACGAAACGAGCATTTGAAACGGGAACCGTTACGACGCCGCGTCCCGGCAAGCGGGTAGCCATCTTCAGCGTTAAAGAGAAGCACGACGTCACCGATGAGAACGGCGACAAGCAAACACTTACATTGCGCCGGGTCATGAGGGTCACGGAGCGGACCATCGACAAAAAGGGACAGCCGCTTCTTGTTCCCGACATCGAGCTCGAAGGGTGGTGGAACAGCCTGAACGTTACCGACGAAGAGGTGATCGAGCTCTACAAGGGCCATGCCCTCTGCGAGCAGTACCATGCCGAGATCAAGACCGACATGGATCTGGAACGCCTGCCGTCGGGCAAGTTTGCCACCAATCAGTTAGTCATGGCCTGTGGTGCCCTGGTGTACAACATCCTGCGCTTCATCGGTCAGATTTGCCTGGTGACCAACAAGGGGATCATCCGCCATGAAGCCAAACGGAGAAGACTCAAGACCGTCATTCAGGAATTGATCTACTTTGCCGGGAGACTGATAGCCACCGGCAGACGCCTGAAGCTGCGGTTCAGCCGCCATGTGCGCGCCCATGCCGAGACCTTTGCCAGGATGTACGAGAAACTCGCCTATGGTTAGCGCGAGACGGGACAGAAATAGGGGCACAAGAGGGCAGCCAGAAGGAAGCCCTGACTCGGCACGCCCTGAAACCGGCAAATGGGGCAGCAAAACGGTTCGATTGTCAGAGAGCAAGGGGTACAGGCGAATTTAGGAGGCCGATTTCTTGAAAACCAGGGAAAACGGGAGGCTCAACCACCCCCCGATCCCATGAATTATCGGTCCGTACAAAATCTCGTCACGGATTCAGG
>NZ_JAHDIW010000043.1:0-1648 GCF_018531165.1 Geobacter grbiciae
CTTCGACAACCCGGCTATCCTGACCATGGAGTCAGGACCCGTGGCTTTGCGTCCTCCGGTTACCCGAAGTTTGCCCTTTCGGAAACTTTTCTTGCTATCTGGAATACTTGTCGGCAGTAACCATTAAAACTTGAGACGAAAAAGTGTGATGTAGGTCACAAATAGGGCGGGTTGTGAAAAAGGAGAGGTTTCAGGAGCATCCTCCGACTGGCGAGCAACTCGATCTCTCCGTTCCGGGAGAAACGGCCCAGAATGCGGCTCGCTGTTTCACGGGACACCGATGCATAGCTGGCGACGGTCTGGTGGGTAAGCTTGATGGTGAGAATTTTCCCCCGCGAGTCGTCGACGCCGTACTGGGTGCCGAGATACTTGAGAACACCCCGGATCTTCTGTTCCGCAGAGGGAAAGCGGGTCAGCTTCATGAGGAACCACGATTCGCGCAACCGTCCGCAAAGCACACTGATGATCTGGCGTAGTACCCGGTCATTGGTGAGAATCTGGCTCTCGAAGGTGGTGCGGGCAATGAGGCCGATGGTGGCATCTTCATGGGCCATGAGGGTTGCCGGTGACGTGCGGCCGTCAAGGAGTGCCATTTCACCGAAAAACGCTCCTTTGCGATGAATGGCCAGGACCTGCTCCGAGCCGTCGGCTCCCTGCTGCACCACCCGCACCTTTCCTGCAAGGACGAGGTACATGTAGTTAGCGGTGTCGGCCTCATGGAGGATGGTGCGGTTCTTGGGGAAGACCCGTATATCGATGAGTCTGCTCAGATTTTCGATATCATCGGGGGGAAGGGGGGCAAACAGGGGAATGCTGCGCAGAACCGGCTGCAGATCCACATGCGGGGGGAGTTGTGGAGTCCTTGAGTTCATGGTGCAACACCTGTAAATGAAGGGTTGGAATGCTTTGATTACAAGTATAGCAGCCTGGATGATGAGTACACGCGGATGGTTGACGGTTGCGTTTTGAGTTTCAGGACAAAGGGGGGAGGACCGCCACCCCCTTTGTCCTGATTGGATGTTATTTGAGGACCGATATGGTGGAGGTGCTCATATTCCCCGCCGCATCGAAGGCCCTGGCTAGAATGGTGTGGGTGCCGGCGACGACTTTGCGGGTGTTCATGGTGTAGGAGAGGGTGCCCCGTCCGTTCACAGCCGTGACAAGGTTGCCGTCAAAAAGGAGTTCTATCCTGCTGATCGCCACGTTATCGCCGGCAGCGATGGAAATGGTGGTCTTGGTCCCGATTGTCGCGCCGTTGGCTGGAGATGTGATGGCAACGGTCGGGGCGATGGTGTCGGCCGCGGTCGTGGTGGTAACGGGGGGGGGAGTGGTGACGGCTGTGGCCGCGTTGGCGACCATGACGGAAACACTGCCTGACCATCCCGTGTTTCCCGCGGCGTCATAGGCCACGGCCTCAAGGGTGTAGGAGCCGTCCGCCGTGGTGGTGGTGTCCCACGAGAAGGCGTAGGGAGCGGTGGTTGCCGTGGCGAAGGGGGCGCCATTGATGCGGAGTTCCACCTTGGCCACGCCGACGTTATCGGAAGCCGCCACCGCCACCGACGCGTTCCCTTTGACGGTGCTGGAATTCGTGGGGGAGGTGATCGATGCGGTCGGGGCGGTGGCGTCGCTTACCGGCACCGCACTCTGG
>NZ_JAHDIW010000045.1:0-1352 GCF_018531165.1 Geobacter grbiciae
CTGTAGCGCGCCCGGTACCCTGGACACAAGATAAGAGTCACGCAGCCTTCTTGAGTTGATACTCCTCGAAAGCCTGTCGTGGGCTTCTGAAACCGAGTTTTTCAACCAGCCACAGCCGGTTGTAACGATCCATGAAGTCAGCTACTGCCGTCCTTACTTCTTCGATTGTGCAGTAGTGGCGGCCATAGATGACCTGCTCTTTGAGAGTCCGATTGAACCGTTCCGTCACCCCGTTGGTCTGCGGTTCGGCAACAAACGAGAAACTTGGGGCGATTCCCCAGAACTTGATCTGATTCTGGAAATGTTCCGAAAGGTATTGGCTGCCGTGATCCATCCTCAGTACCAGCCCACGGGCAGCAGCGGCTCCGACCGAGCCGAAACGGGCCTTGATTCCCATGGAGATCGGCTGTAATGCGGCAAACCGGTCACCATTCTTGGTCACATGCCAACCGACGCACTCGGCATTCCAATGCTCGACGGCGGTAAACAACCAGCACCATCCTTCTTCCAGGGTGAAGATTTTGGTGCCATCGGTACCCCACATGACGTTGGGGGCCGCCGTGATGATCTTACCGGTGTGTTCCTTGGGCTGTCCCTGAACAACCCGGTGAGGAGAGAGCAGATTGTTCTCCCTCATGAGACGCAGCACCCGCTTGCGGCTGACCTTGATCCCTTTGACGAAGCGTAGGCGCCCCCAGACCTTACGGTGCCCCTCGCCGACAAAGGAGGATGTCTCCAGGTCGGTCCGGATAAGAGAAAGCACCTCGTCGTCGGTGAGCGGTGTTTTCGGGCCACGTTTAAGCAGTGCCGATGGCAGGGTTTTTCTTCCTTGGCGGCTATAGAACGACGAGCGGGGCATTTCCCAGGCACGGCAGACGCGCTGAACGCCGTAGGCTTTACCGGTGGCAGGGGAGATCGTAGCGCTCATTTCTTCGATCTCCTCTGGGCCAAAGGGTGGGCACGCCTCGCTTTCTCTCGGAGCAGCTCGTTTTCCATGGTGATCTCGCCGATGCGCTTGAAGGCAGCATCGAGTTCTGCCGCCAACGGATCACCTTCACGGGCCTTAAGAGCAGATTCTATTCCCTGGAGTGCTTTCTGATGCCACTCTTCCAGGCGATAGATTTCGATGCCCAACTCACGGGACAAGGCATCGATAGATTCACCGCGCATCAACCGCATGACAACCTCTTTCTTGCGGTTGGCGCTCCAACGTTTGACTTCCGGTGCAGCTCCAGTCGAGCTACGCTCTCCTTCCGCCGCACCGGAGACACTGACATCCTTTTCCATTGACGACCTCCTTGAACACGTAGATTTACCTCATTTTCGTGTCCAAGAAAACCGGGGCCGCCATA
>NZ_JAHDIW010000046.1:0-1328 GCF_018531165.1 Geobacter grbiciae
CAAATCCGATGTACTTCCCTCTATCTAATCTCCTTCCTCCTGAATCTACGCTGCAACTAATTCACGAAAGAACCAAAAAATTTCAGATTGTCGATAGTCAAAGAAATTCCTAAGTTCCCAAATGATAAGGCTACAAAGCAGATACTTGAGGAAAAATCACTAGCGAATCTACTCATAAACTACATGAACTGGATGAGTCGGTATGTCCCTCCTAGGCCAAGAATCGTTCAAATAGAGCCTACAGCAACCGTCGATAGTCGTTGGCGAACATTGCGTCCCGCGATTTATGCACTTTTGGTAAAAGTGAGAGCTGGAGAAGACCTCATCCCACACCTATCATTGCAGATTCATAATCAAGGATTTACACCGGCTGCGTCTGCAAAAGGACCCAATGTTGATACATGGGCGGACAAAGATTTTCTTCTGAATGTAATGGGTTTTCATCACTTCCACCTCGGAGAATCAACCATGGACGCAGGTCACGTGGAGCGGACTGATGAAGTTGTGTTCGCAGAAGTGACAAGGGATAAGTTCAACCTTATTGCTATCTTCGATCACTCCGTCTTCGAAAAAACAAATGAGGTCACAAAGACCATGACAGCCGAGCGAGATCGACTTTGGGATATCTTCAACAAGAGATCGAGCCGAGGAATGCCGCCAGGGGCCGTTTATGTGCCAGCAGCCATAATGACATCGGGACATGCGGAGCATCATGTGAGGATGGCAGATTACTATGCAAAAATCGTAAGAGAGACTGATCCGCTACTTGAAGATCGGTCATTTGTAAATCGGCTTTACACCGATGCTGGCCTTTCTGTCCCTGCGCGCCCAAAACTGAAGTGGCATTTTCACTTCCTTGACCTTTGTCTGTTTGATGAGGCCCAGAAAGTATATTTTGTTCTCCATAAGGGATCGAAGTAGAGCATAACACTCGGGTGCTGCTGTTTTCTCTTCGCTACACAGCAGACCCTCAAGCCGTTGAGCGACGAATAGCATCAATAAAGGAAGTATCCATTTAAGTAGGCTGAAACTCGGAGGGCCAAGAACATGGCTGTTGCACCAGAACGAACGTTTCCAGAGAGTCCAGCACTCGGAGAGCAGTTCACTGCCTTCGAAACCAAATGCAGAAGTGAATTTGATGATAATGGATGGAGCGCGTTTACTGACAAAATAAACGAATACATAAATGATCTTTATGTAGGCACTCGGCGCGAGTGTATTACGAGGTGTAACAACGAAGTGACGCTAAAGTTTGGTTCTTTCGTGAATTAGTTGCAGCGTAGATTCAGGAGGAAGGAGATTAGATAGAGGGAAGTACATCGGATTTG
>NZ_JAHDIW010000047.1:0-1323 GCF_018531165.1 Geobacter grbiciae
GGCTCCTCGACGTTTTGAGTGGGTAAGGGTATGATTCGTCCTCATTCCCATACCCGGAGGTTTCATCACAGTCATGCAACCTGAAGAACTTTTTGGTCTTGCTCTTGGTATCGTTCCCCCGTGGGAGGTGACATCGGTTTCCTTCAGCAAGGAGTCAAGCCGCCTTGACATCACCATCGACTTCCAGCGGGGCGCCAGCTTTCCTTGTCCAGTGTGCGGTGCCTTGGCGCCGGTTCACGACACGGTGGAGAAGCAGTGGCGGCACCTGAATTTCTTCCAGTACGAGGCTTATCTCCGTGCTCGGGTTCCACGGGTAAAATGCCCCAATAGTGGCTGCGGCGTGAAACTGGTTCAGGTTCCGTGGGCACGGGCCGGGTCGGGCTTTACCCTTCTGTTCGAGGCTCTGGTAATGACCATGTCCCGCGATATGCCGGTCAATGTGATTGCCACGCTGTTCGCCGTCACCGACAAACGTCTGTGGCGCGTCCTCGACTCCTACACGGAACTGGCTCGAAGCCGTGAGGACTACTCCGGGGTTTGTCGCATCGGAATCGACGAAACCGCCGCCAGGCGCGGCCATGAGTACGTCACCTTCTTCTTCGATCTCGACCGGCGCAAACTGCTGTTCGGCACCGAGGGCAAGGACAACGAAACCGTCACTCGTTTCGTGGCCGATCTCAAGTCCCATGGCGGCGCTCCCGAATTGATCACTGACGCGGCCATTGACATGTCCAAAGCCTTCATTAAAGGAGTTCGCGAGCAGCTTCCCAACGCGGCAGTGACCTTCGACCCGTTTCACGTTATCAAGCTAATGAACGACACCCTGGCCAAGGTCAGAGCCGAGGACGCCCGCAGTTTCCCGGAAATCCTGAAAAAGAGCCGCTATCTGTTTCTCAAAAACCCGGAGAACCTGCGCCCGGAGGAAAACGAGCGTCTGGATGCTATCCTTGCCTCCCAGAACCTGAAAAGCGCCGAGGCCTACCTCCATAAGCTGAACTTGCAGAACGTCTACTTCGCTGCCAATCGCCAAGAGGCTGAAACCCTGCTCACCCAGTGGTGTCGCGCGGCTGCAAAGAGCTCAATATCGCTCATCAAGAAAATGGCAACCACCGTCAAGGACCACTGGCATGGAATACTGAGCCACTTCGACAGCAAGTTGACCAGCGGCTTCCTGGAGGGAATCAATAGCCTCATCCAGGCAGCCAAGGCCCGAGCCCGGGGCTATCGCAATCCCCGGAACCTGATCACGATGGCCTATATCATCGCCGGAAAGCTCAACTTCAAGTCGCTATACCCTCAACCCACTTGAAACGTCGAAGAGCC
>NZ_JAHDIW010000048.1:0-1259 GCF_018531165.1 Geobacter grbiciae
TGAGGTGTCCTGTCAATAGTAGACACTCCCAACTCAAGCGGCGGCCGTGTTTGCGGAGAAGTTCATGGCAAATACGGCCGGGGCCAGATAGCCAAGGCGCGAGTGGCGTCGCTGACGGTTGTAGAAGATCTCGATGTATTCCCGGATAGAGGCCTCGGCCTCAGCCCGGGTTTCGTAGCGGCAGTGATGCACAAGTTCGTTCTTGAGGCTTCCCCAGAAGCTTTCCATCGGTGCATTATCGTAGCAATTGCCCTTGCGCGACATGGACGGCGTCATGCCGAACTGCTCAAGAAGTTTACGGTATTCGTGGGCGCAGTACTGGCTGCCGCGATCGGAATGGTGGATCAGCCCGGCCGCGGGCCGTTTCTGCTCCACCGCCCGGAAAAGCGCCTGACCTGTCAGCTCCTGTGTCATGCGCGCGGCCATGGCATAGCCGACAATCTCGCAGGTAAAGACGTCCTTTACCCCAGCAAGGTAAAGCCAGCCTTCGCCGGTGGGAATGTAGGTTATGTCGGTAACCCAGACCTCGTTGGGAGCACTGGGTGTAAAGGTTTGATCCAGCAAGTTCTCCGCCACCGGCAAGCTGTGCTTCGAATTCGTGGTCGCCTTGAACGTGCGCTTCTGTCGACAGCGCAGCCCCATTTCCCGGCGCAGACGGGCAATACGGTCGCGCCCGGCGACGATACCATCCGCCGCCAGCTCCGGCTGCAGGCGCCGGGCGCCATAGCTTTCGCGAGTACGTTTGTGGGCGGCTTTAATCGCCACCTTCAGAAGTTCATCCTCCTGGGCTCGACGCGAGGGCTTGCGCCCCAGCCAGGCATAAAAGCCGCTACGGGACACGTTGAGCACTCGGCTCATTATCGTTACGGGAAAATGGAGTCGCCACTGCTTCATGAACGCGTACCGGGCAGCGACTCCCTGGCAAAGTACGCGGTCGCCTTTTTTAAGATGTCACGCTCCATGCGGGCCTCGGCCAGCTCCTTGCGCAACCGGGCATTCTCGGCTGCCAAATCCGCCGCAGAACGTGCCCCTGGTGCTGACGGATGGGTGGAAGCCTTGCCGGCTGCCATCCAGTTCGCCAGAGTCCCCTTGGGGATTGCCAGCCGCCTTGCTGCTTCCTTCTGGGACAGCCCTTGCTCTGTTACCAGTTTGACCGCCTCGACTCGAAACTCCGGCGTATAACGCTGCTGCTGTTTCATGTTTACCTCCCTCTCGGTAGTTTACCAAGCGGGAGTGTCCATCGTCATCAGGATACCTCA
>NZ_JAHDIW010000049.1:0-1060 GCF_018531165.1 Geobacter grbiciae
CCTGATTAGCGCCAATCTTCCGCTAGTCGAAGTTTCTGTTCTGTAACTTTGTTGGCATTGGCAGTCGCCCTCAGGAGCCGTTTGAACATGCCAGCAAGATCAAAGCGCCGGTTGAATCGGTATTGGAACTCGCCCAAGTAACGATGGGCGTATTTCTCGAAGTCAAAAGCATGATAGGTCCCGGTAATGGCGTTCTTCAGGTTGCCAAGCACCGTGTTGACCCAGCTGAAGCAGTCCATGCTGGTGCTTTTTCGCTCTTTACCAACAACTTCTCTCTGGTGTAAGCAGCCGGCAGCCTCTACAGCCTGAAAACACCGAAGTCCGTCCGATACTACCAGGGAGCAAGGTACGAGGGATCGCCTGGCCCAGAGTTCGACCTCTTGCCGGCAGAAACTCTTTACGGTCGAGAATACCGCATAGAGCGGATGGCCTTGTTTATTGGTTTGAACCGCCGCGATAAAGGGTACCTTGTTTTCAGAACCGCGACCAACTTTGCCGCCGGGAAGTTCGCCGCCAAGATAGGCATCATCCACCTCGATCCGCCCTGACAGGACGGTGGACTGTTCCCGCTCATACATGATCTGCATGAGCTTGTGTTTGAGTCGCCAAGCCGCACGGTAACTGACGCCAATCAGACGTCTGAGTTCCAAGATGGCGACGTTGTTCTTGTTCTGGGTCAGAAAGAACATTGCCTGGAACCAGATGGTTAAAGGCAGCTTTGACGAGTGGAAGATTGTTCCTTCTGTCAGCGTCGTCTGGGTTCGGCAATCGCTACACTGAAACACTTTGACCCGTCGGCCACGGCGGTAACAGCTATGACGGGTGCTGTGGCATTTCGGACAGAAAAACCCGTCAGGCCACCGTGATGCTTCGAGAGCAGCTTCGCATTGTTCCTGTGACCCGTACTGGTCAAGGAACTGGTTAAGGCTCATGCCCGGCTGAAACTGAATACGGTTCATCTTCATGGCGATCCTCCCGATGAAAGATGCCATGAAGTTATCATCATGCTGCGACAGCAAATGTCACATCAGGCGTCAGCGGAAGATCGACGCTAATCAGG
>NZ_JAHDIW010000004.1:0-205770 GCF_018531165.1 Geobacter grbiciae
TTGCGCAACAAGCCGTCCCATAAGAAGACCCAGGTGCTCAAACGCCTGGAGCAGCTGAACGAGCCGGTCTACAAGGCCATGCTTCTCAAAGAGCAGTTTGCAACCATCTACGAGTTCCGAGAGAAGAAGGACGCCCAGCCGGCTCTGAGAACCTGGATCGGCGAGGCCCTGCGCTCAGGCCTTGCCACTTTCAAGGAGCTGGCATTGAAGCTCTTCCGCAAACGGCACTACATTCTGAACTTCTTTGTCCGGCGAATCACCTCGGCAATCTCCGAGGGGATCAACAACAAGATCAAACGGTTAAAACGAATGGCCTATGGGTATAGGGACGTCGCCTACTTCCTTCTGAAAGTCCACCAGCACTGCGGACTCCTCAACCAAAGGCGCTTCAACTAAAAAACGAAAGACTCTATATAAATGATGCTGCCCTTTCGTATGGAGAATAATAAGATGCTTACCCTTTGGGTGTCTATTGACGGATTGTTCAAGCTCAGGAATCAGGAGCATGTCGTCAAGTGGTTTACCCGTATTATTTTTCTCAGAAGCGATTACTTCGCGGATCTTGTAGAAGTCGCTGTTAACGCTATTGTAGAACCACACTTCACCTTGCATCGCAAACAACTCTGAACTGAAACCAAGGCTTTTGAGCACTGAGAATATATTCTCTTCTCTTGGCAGCATAGTTCTTTGGTCGTAACCGCCATCGCGTACAAACATGGTCCGCAAGGAAAGTTTGGTGCTTGTATCAGATGAAATACCCCTTATTGCAACGATATTTTTTTCTGCTTTCAAATACTCATTTGTATTTCGCTCATAACCGAAAAGAGACATATGATCATAGCGGGCACTCTCTCCGATGACGAATACCACTAAGGTATCATCGTTACTGGGTAATGGCTTGTAGATATAATGTTTTGCAGGATTAAACAATTTATTGGAGCGCAATTTTTCCTCATATATATTTAAAATATGTATACCAAGCCCGACCAACCAGTTCGATGGCACATACGAATGAAAAATAACTCCGGTGTTATTAGGCATCTCACCATGGTTTCCCTTGCGACTCGCATCTCGACTTAGTTTAAAATAGTGTAGCGATGAAAACAATACCCCTATACATATAATAGATAACAATAGCAATTGGATAATTCCTCTTTTATCTTTAACGTGCCAATAAATTGAAGAGTTTATATGACAATATCGATTCAAGTATACAATCGGTGCTACACCGAAAATTAGTGCCCAACTAATTGAATACAATCCAACAATGTCTTTTGTCATATCAATATCAGTAGATAATATTGATATTATTATTCCGTATCCGATTATTACGTTATAAAATATCATATAAAACGAAGCGATAGCCGATAATAAGATTAATAACGATGCCATAACGCGGAATGTTAATCTTCCCATCAAGCTAATAACAATCAGGAACAATACAACCGATGCAATAACTACTAATATTTCCAGCAAAACATTAAACGTAGCAATTTCATATCCTATTTTGTTAACTAGCAAACTAAATCGTCTGATATAAATTGGTATATTTAGTAAAATACCAACATAAACAGCACATAACAATATTGCGGTGCTCTGAGTTATAGATAATTTATTGTTCAATGACAGCATTATACTATTACCTTTCATATCTTACAGGCGGTTTATGTATTTTATAATTAACTTTCGCACCAGCTAATCTATTGGTAACTAGCTGTATGAGGTTTCCTGTCAATAGTAGACACTCCCTACTCAAGCAGCAGCCGTGGGCGGCGATCGCTACCTTGAGGCGTTCGTCCTCTAGGGCATGACGAGAAGGTTTGCGCCTCAGCCAAGTGTAAAAGCCGCTACGCGACACGTTGAGCACTCGGCTCATGAACGCGTACCGGGCAGCGATTCCCAGCAAAGCTCAATCCGTCATAATTTCACAGTCTTATAGAGGAAGTTCTTGAATTTGAAGAACTGACGCCGTTCCTCGTCGTTTTCCTCTTCGTCGCCGTTCACTGCTTTCAGATAACGGGCCACCTGGGGCATGGCCTTGCCCGCCGCATCCTTTGCCCGCTCGATGACGAGCCGCACCACATCCCGGGAGATGGCGTTCGCGGAGTAGGGTTCGTAGACCGCTTCCCAGAAGGTCGCGCCGTTGGCGATCTGCTGCATGATGTCAACTGACAGCCGTTCGTTGAGCTCCTGGGCGGCGTTGGCGGGGGGGAGTTCCCTCATGCCGGCGGCCAGTGCCCGGCGGATGTCGTCGGCGGTAAGGACTTTCCCTTTCCGGAAGAAGAGCGCCCGCAGCAGGATGCTCCGCAGCTCCCGGATGTTGCCGTGGTAGTGGTGGTTCATCAGGAGCTGTTTGGCGTCGCTGGTGAGGGTGGGGGTGTCCTCCTTGGGCTCGTCGCCGCGATAGGTGCGGTAGAGCTTGCCGAGAAAGTGGGTGGCCAGGTCAGGGATGTCCTCCCGCCGGTCGTTCAGGGACGGCACCCGCATCGACAGCTCCGAGAGGCGGTGGTAGAGGTCCTCCCGGAAATTCCCCCGCCGGATCTCCTCGGTCAGGTCCTTGTTGGTGGCGGCCACCAGCAACACCCGGCTGAACCGGTCCTGGTTGTCCCCCAGGCGCACGAAGCCGCCGTTGTCGAGAAAGCGCAGGAGCTGCACCTGGGTCTTGGGGTCGGCGTCGCCGATCTCGTCCAGGAAGACGATTCCCCCTGCCGCTTCTTCCAGAATCCCCTTCCGGTCGCTGTAGGCGCCGGTGAAGGCCCCTTTCTTGTGGCCGAAGAGCTCCGAGTAGGTGAGGTCTCCGCTGTAGGCGGCGATGTTGGTCTTTTTCACCGGGAGCTGGCCGCTGGGGTTCAGCTTCTCCCGGTACATCTCGTTCAGCTTGTTGTAGAGGTTGTTGAAGAAGAATTCCTTGCCGGCGCCGGTCTGCCCCAGGACCAGGATGGAGGGGAGGCCGATGGTGGCTTCCTGGAGCACGTTCTTGGACCAGAGGGTGATCCGGTTGAAGAGGGGAACCGACACGGTCTCGATGAAGTCGACGATCTCCTGGGCCTTGCGGCTGTTGCCGATGATGTTGCCGAGGCGGTAGGAGGAGATCTGGGGGTCCTTGTAGGCCACGTCGCTTTTGAGCCGCGTCACCTCGTTCTGGAGCCGCTCGATCCGCGTCAGGTCCGAGATGTGCCGGGCCGTGAGCCGGTCGATGATCTGGAGGATCCGCTTGTGCTCCTCGGTGAACCAGGCCGGCTTCAGGGAGTTGAGGCAGACCACGGCGATCACCTCGTCGTCGCAGACGATGGGGACGGCGATTTCGCTCTGGATCTGCTCGTGCATGGAGCGGTGGAACCCCTCGCCCTGCTGTTCGTCGGCCACGTGGGCGATGATCCTGGGCTGCTTCGACCAGGCCACGTACCCCGTGAGGCTCCGTTCCTCCGGGGGGAGCTCCCCCCCGCCGATCCGGAAGGGGGGGATGTGCTTCTTCATCCACGCCTTGTTCTTGGCGCCGACGATGGTCCCTTCCTCGTCCTCCACCACGAGCCACTTCCCCCCTTCCCGCTCCTCCACGATGGCGATGCTCCCGGTGTCGGCGCCGATGAGCTCCGTTGCCTTGGAGAGGACCTTGGTGAGGAAGGGCTGCAACTCTTCGGTCCGTTCCTGGAGGAGTTCAGTGATCTCGGCCAGGACCCGGATCTCCAGGTGTTCGCCGCCGATCTCGTTCACCGCCCGCTCGGCCATCTCGGCGTGGGTCTGGAGAAGCCCCATCTCGAAGTCGGAGAAGCGGTAGAGCTCCACGGTGAAGTAGTTCACGAGGCAGATGACCTTGCGGCTGGACGGCTCGTAGCGGGGGACCACGTAGAGGGAACGGAGCGCCATCTCTTCGGTGAGGGCCTTCTTCTGGAGGGAGTGCTGGGTGAGGTCGGGGATGAAGAGGGGGCGCAGGAGCCGTTCGTCAGTAATGACGGCGTTGTCGTCGATGAAGCGGGAGATGAGGGAGGTGCCCCGCTGCAGCGCGATCTCTCCCTGCTCGTCGTAGCGGGTCTTGAACCGGGGGTCTTCCGAATGGCTGGCAAGGATGGCGAGTCGCGCCGTGCCGTCGTCGCCCATGACCGGCACGAGCACCGAGGCGAGCACCAGCTTGTCGATGAGGCGCACCGCCGACTGAACCATGGAGGAGGCGGCCTCGCGCTTCTTGTACTCATCCACCCGCCGGGCCAGCAGAAGCTGCTGGTGGTAGATGCGGGCGGAGTCGAGCCGGTCGGCCACGGAGGTGATGAATTCGCCCAGGAGGGCCTTGTCCTTCCCTCTGAGGAGTTCCGCCGGCTGGAAGCGGTCGATGCAGGCCACGCCGATGGACTTTCCCTGGCTCACCACCGGCAGGAGCGAGGAGATGCCGACGGCGAACCGCTCGGCAAAGCCGTTGTCGAAGGTGCTCGGGCCGGCCGGGTCATGCCGGAACTCAGCCGGGTACTGGCTGACGAACACGCTGGAGACCGTGGCCTCCCGGGAAATGATGGGGAAGCTTACCGCACGGATCTCGTCTGCCAGAGGGCCCGAGGCGTAGACACAGGAGAGGACCCCGCGGGTCAGGTCTTCCAGGTAGATGCGGATACGGTCCTGGCCCGAGACGAGGCGGATTCCCTCGGCAACGGCATGGAGCATCTCCTCCAGGTTTTCCTTGCCATAGTCGGCGATGCGGTCGCGGAGTGCATTGAGCTGGGTGCTGAGATTGGTCATGGATGCCTCTGAGTGTAGAAAATGTACTCAGGAGCAGTGTAGGGGAAGGGGGGAGGGGAAGTCAAGGAAATCGGGGATCGGGGATTGTGCCGGTTCCTGATCCCCGATCCCGGCCTTAACTGAGCCCTTTGCGTATCTGGTAGAGTTGTTCGAGGTCGAGCCGGTTCAGCTCGAAGTATTCCCGCTCCAGTTCCTCCACGTAGAAGCGGTCCAGGCCCGAGTTCTCCAGGAAATCCTCCCGCAGGGCGCTGTCCTTCTTGCCGATGATCTGGGGGAGGAGGTTATGGAGGTAGACCGCCTCCTTCTTGATGGTAACGATGGTCTCGTCAAAAAGCCGTGAGGGGATGGAGTCGGTTATGATTTTCCGTTTCCGCAGATCCTCGGTCACCTCGCGTTTCATGGTCGCCTGGTCGTCCCGGGTGGCGTAGTTGGAGTAGAAGTTCCTGATCCGGTCCCGCACATGGTTCAGGAGGGCGATGGCGAGCCGCTCCTCGCGGTCGATGGCCAGCAATTCGTCCAGCAGCGCCGCCACGGTGAGCCGGTTCTCCTCGATAAGCCGCAGCCCCGCCACGAGCGCCGTAACCTTCCTCCGTCCGTAGCGGCCCAGATACTTGTTCTCCAGGATCCCGTCAATGAAGATCTCGGTGAAGAGCCCCGGCCGCAACTCCTCGAAGGCGCTCCGGTTTCCCAGGAGGCTCCGGATCATCTCCTCGGAGATGCGTACGGTTTCCATGAACGCGAGCTGGCTCACCGCCTGGGACGTGGCGTCGAACCGGTCGAAATAGGTGATGATGTGGGAGAACCCCTCCAGGAGCGCCATGTCCGCCCCGTCGCGGATCCTCTCGTCGCACCCCTTGCTGGCGTCCAGAAGGATCTCCTCGAAGGTGTGGTCCCTGACCTCGGAGGCGCGCTTTTTGGCGAAAAGGAGCCTCACCATGTCCTCCCGGTCGATGGCACTCTCGATCTCCCGTTCCCGCAGGAAGAGCCCTTCGAGGATCTGGCGGGTCTCGGCGATGGACTCGTGCTCCTCGGTCCCCCCGATCTTCTTGTCTTTTTTCAGCATGTCGTCGAGGGCGTAGAAGAGGGCGCCAGGGATCTTGTTTCGCACCGACAGGGTCTTGAGGCGGGTGAGCCGGGCGTTTTCCAGGGCGCTGATCTCCCCCTTGAGGTGACAGCCGATGAGGATGTTCTTGTATTCGTCAACGATCCGCCGATTGGCCGGATGTTTGTACATGACATCGATCCGGATCCGCTCCTGCTGGTAGCGGTCGATGTTGTGGCGCTCGGCAATGGCTGAAAGCCCGGCGAAATCCTCGTCGGAGATTTTCTTGCTGGCAAAGTAGAGACTGCGGAAGGTGTCGTAATATTCCCGGTGATGGATGTTTACCAGCTTGAAGAGAAAGAAGAGGGCGCCGGGGTCGTTCAGGAGCCCGAGCACCTCGTCGATGAGGGTGTTCTCGTCATGGGCGCCCACGGCCGGAGAGCGCTTGAGGGCCTTGCCGACGGCGCGGACGATGGCTGTCTGCTGTTGGCGGAGGCTCGCGCCGAGGCGTTTCGAGGCGAGGAAAAAGAAGTAGTTCGCCACCGCGTTGCCGTCGAAGAAAACCTTGTCGAAGCCCAACTCCCCGCTGGTCTGTTCGCTGAAGTGGAGCGTCCCTCCCTCGTCGCCGGAGCGGGCGCCGTAGACCACGAGCCGGTTGATGACATCCCCCTTGGCCAGGTCAGCCATGGGCTGGTCCACGCCGAACATGTGCTCGCAGAAGGAGCCGCCGTTGCCGGCGTGGCTGATGCCGCCCCGGCCGATGACGAACTCGTTGCCGGGGGAGAAGAAGCGTAGCTGCGCCCCGTTGCTCTCGGCGGCGTTGAAGAAGTAACGCCGGTGGGCATCCTCGCCAGCCACGATGGCGTAATACTCGATTCGATCGTCGATATGTCCGTGGAGGCGGATGTCTTTGTTCATGGGAACCTTATGCCGCTTGTTTGATCAGCTCCGTCTACAGAGCAATCTCCATGCCGTCGTATGCAAACTCAACGCCTACGGGGAGCCGCGACTCATCCCCATGGGCCACCTCGTGGGTCAGGTGGGTAAGGATGGCCCGCTTCGGCTTTAGTTGCTCCACGATCCTGAGCGCCCCCTCGATGTTGAAGTGGTTCTCGTGGGGAGTGTAGCGGAGGGCGTCCATGATGAGGATGTCCAGGCCAGTCAGGAGCGATAGCGACGACTCGGGGATGCGGCTGCAGTCGGTGAGGTAGGCAGCGCCGTCGATCCGGTAGCCGGTGGCGGGCATGGCGCCGTGGTAGAGATGGATCGGGACGATGCTCTGCCCGAAAAGGGCAAACGGTTCGTTCACGATGTGGGCTTCCATGAGGGGAGAGTAGCCGACCACCTCCAGTCCCCGGAAGATGTAGGAGAAGTTCCTTTGCACTGCCTCCATGGTTGTCCGGCTGCCGTGGCAGGGGATCACCCGGCGGTGGATGAAGTGAAAACCGCGCAGGTCGTCAATGCCGTTTATGTGGTCGGCGTGGGGATGGGTGAGGAGTACCGCGTCGATGTAGGGAATCCGCTGACGCAGGGCCTGGCGCCGGAGGTCCGGCGAGGTGTCCACGAGGATGTACTTTCCCGCCGTCTCGATCATGATAGAGGACCGGGTTCGCTTGTCCTTCGGGTCGCTTGACGAGCAGACGGGACAGTGGCAGCCGACCATGGGGACGCCGGTTGAGGTGCCGCTGCCGAGAATGGTTATTTTCATGTGGTGAATTCCCTGTAAAATATCTACGAAAAATACCATGAGCCGGAGCAGCCCTGCAAGGGCTTTGTCCTTGCATCGGAAGGCACAGTCAGGCTACTATCCTCGCTCCGAGAGGAGCCTCCCGCATACATGAAAATTGCCCTCATCACTCCCTACTATGCCCCGCCGGTGCGGGGGAACGCCGTTACCGTCAGGCGCATTGCAGCGCATCTTACCACTGCCGGGTGCGAGGCGACCGTCTACTCCCTCGACTGTCTGACCGCGGCCCAAATCCTTGAGGAGATCAGGCAGATGAAGCCGGACGCGATCCACGGTTTCCACGCCTATCTCGGGGGGCGGGTGGCCCGGGAGATCGCCCGCGTCGTCGGTATCCCCTACATCGTCACCCTGACCGGTTCCGATGTCTACGAAGCCCTTGCTGACGATCGGCGGGAAGAATCCCTTGCTGTCCTGCGTGATGCGGCCGCCATCGTTGCCTTTGACCCCAGCGTCAAGCACCGCGTGGTCGATCACCACCCGAGTCTGGCGGCAAAGACCCGGATCATTCCCCAGGGGGTTGAGCTTCCCGGCGAGATTTTTTGCTGGGGAGAGGAGCGCTTCGACGCCGGAGAAATCGTCTTTTTTCTGCCTGCCGGGCTTCGGTCGGTCAAAAACGTCGGCTTCCCGCTGGCTCCCCTGGCGGAACTCCACGGGGAGGATTCCCGCGTCCGGCTTGTGGCGGCCGGCCCGGTCCTCGACGAAACGTATGGGGCAACGGTTCTGGCGGAGATGGTGCGCCATCCCTTCGCCCGCTACCTGGGGGAGGTGGGGCATGACGCCATCGGTGCCATCTACCGGCGTGCCGACGTGGTCCTCAATACCTCCATCTTCGAGGGGGGGATGGCCAACAGCGTGCTGGAGGCCATGGCCTTCGGCCGGCCGGTCCTGGCGGCGGACATCGAGGGGAACCGCTCCATCGTGAAGGAGGGGAAGACAGGGCTCCTTTACCGGGACGAGGGGGAGTTGCTCCAAAAGGCCCGGGACCTGCTGCGGGACGACGGGCTGCGCCGGCGGCTCGGCGAGCAGGGGCGCCGGTTCGTGGAGGAGCGGTTTTCGGCCGGGCGGGAGGCGGAGGCATACCGGGAACTCTATGGGTGGGTGCTGGGGTGAGGGTGCGTTCCGGTTGGAGAAATGGTTGGCGGTAGTTCAGCGGCAACACTTCAAGAGGATGCCATGAAGGAAAGGGAGGAAGATATATGGGTACTGCACTGGACGCACTGCTGATAGCCAAGGGAGAGAAGGAAGTCTGCCTCCTGCCGCGGATGGCCAACCGCCACGGGCTCGTGGCCGGCGCCACCGGCACCGGCAAGACCGTGACGCTGCGGGTGCTGGCCGAGCGGTTCAGCGCCATCGGCGTGCCGGTCTTCATGGCCGATGTGAAGGGGGACCTGTCGGGGGTGGCCCTGCCGGGGGACGAGAACCCCAAGGTGGCCGAACGAGTGGCGAAGATGGGGCTTGAGGGGTTCTCCTACAGCGGTTTCCCCGTGGTCTTCTGGGATGTCTTCGGGGAGCAGGGGCACCCGGTCCGGACCACGGTCTCGGAGATGGGGCCGCTCCTCCTGTCGCGGCTCCTGAACCTGAACGACGTCCAGAGCGGGGTCCTCAACGTCATCTTCAAGGTGGCCGACGACAACGGCCTGCTGCTCCTCGACTTCAAGGACCTCCAGGCCATGGTCCGCTACGTGGGGGACAACGCCGCCGAGTTCCAGACCGCCTACGGCAACATCTCCGCCGCCAGCATCGGCGCCATCCAGCGGAACCTCCTGGCCCTGGGTGAGCAGGGGGCGGAGCAGTTCTTCGGGGAGCCGGCCCTGAACCTCCAGGACTTCATGCAGACCGATTCCGACGGCCGGGGGGTGATCAACATCCTCGCCGCCGACAAGCTGATGCAGTCGCCCAAGCTCTATGCCACCTTCCTCCTCTGGATGCTGTCGGAGCTCTTCGAACAGCTCCCCGAGGCCGGGGACCCGGAGAAGCCGAACCTGGTCTTTTTCTTCGACGAGGCGCACCTCCTCTTTGACGATGCCCCCAAGGCCCTGGTGGAGAAGATCGAGCAGGTGGTGCGGCTCATCCGCTCCAAGGGGGTGGGGATCTACTTCGTGACCCAGAACCCCGTCGACCTCCCCGACACGGTGCTGGGGCAGCTGGGGAACCGGGTGCAGCACGCCCTGCGGGCCTTCACCCCCAAGGACCAGAAGGGGGTCCGGGCTGCTGCGGAAACCTTCCGGGCCAACCCCGCTTTCTCCGTGGAGACGGTCATCACCCAGCTGGAGGTGGGGGAAGCTCTTGTATCGGTCCTGGATGAGAAGGGGGCTCCCACCGTGGTGGAGCGGGCCTTGGTCTGCCCACCCCAGAGCCGCTTCGCCCCCCTCGCGGGTGCCGAGCGGACCGCGGTCATCGCCCGGTCGCCCCTGGCTGGTTTCTACGAGAAGGCGGTGGACCGGGAGTCGGCCTACGAGACGCTCAAGGCCAAGACCGAGGCCGCAGCCGCGGCCGCCGAGGCGGCAGCGCCGGCGCCGGAGGAGGGGAAGAGCGAAGTGGCAAGCCAGGTGGGGACGGTGCTCGGGGCCTTTGCCAAGAGCGCGGCCCATGCCATCGGCAGTCAGGTGGGGCGCCAGATCATCCGGGGGGTGCTGGGGTCCCTCTTCGGCGGAGGGCGGCGGTAACAGCATGCCGGTGGTGGAAAGCAGCAAAAAGGGCGACCTGGGAGGGTCGCCCTTTTTTTTGATAGCATCCGGAATACCGCTATCTCGTGAAGTAGCCGTTGTGGCCGTAAGCCTTTACGAAATCGGGGGAGGGGCGCTGGTCCACGTTGCGGAGTGTCGGCACCTTGTGCTTGCCCATTTGGGGTCCGTAGACTTCGGGCGAATATCCGGCATTTTTCAGGTAGCCCCCGAGGCCGTAGTCCCGAAATAGGTGAAGAGCGGATACCCGTTACTGCCGGCTTCAAGCGAGTGGCACGCCGCGCAGTTCGCTCGACTGGGATCGTTGAAGACGGCCAGCCCCTGAAGTTCGTTGTCAGTAAGCCCCAGGTTGCGGAATTGCGTCCACCGGTCGGGGTCCGTTCCGCTGCCGGGACATCCCATACCGCCACCCATACCGCCACCGCCCATGCCGCCACTGCCGCACTTGATCCTGGTGACGTCCTTGCCGGCCGCTATGGCATTATCCCAGAACTGGAGGGGTATTGCCGCATTTTTCGTAGGTTAATCAGGAAGGGATTAATCGGTGTTTGTCCCATAAAAGCAAGAGGGCCTCCGGAGAAGCCCTCTTGTGCTGCGATAATTGCCTCGTTGGTCACGTATTCTTCCGGCGCCTGGCCCGGCGCTCCCCGGACGCTTCGCAGCGGCGCCGCTCCTCCTCGGTGCGGGGTTCCCACGGCGGGACCTCCGTCGGCTTCCCTTCCTTGTCCAGGGCCACCATGGTGAAGTATCCCCGGGCCGCCTCGTAACTCTGCCCCGTGAAGACATCCTCCGCCTCAACCATCACCGCCATGTCGATGGACGTTCGGCCGGTGCAGACCACCCGGGCCTCCACCTTGATCACCTCGCCCACCCGCACCGGCCGGATGAAGGCGATTTCCTCGGCCCCGGCGGTGACCATGTCGCACCGGGCGTAGCGCCAGGCGGTGATGGCCGCAGCCTTGTCCATGAGGCTCATGAGCACCCCGCCGAAGATGCTTCCCGCCGGGTTGGTGTCCTGGGGGAGGAGGGTTTCGATCAGGGTCCAGTCACGGTTCATGGTTTCTCCAGTTCCTTTTCCATTTCAAGTACGCGCAGGGTGATTTTCAGGATCGAGTCCGGATTCAGCGAGATGGAGTCGATCCCCTCCCGGACCAGGAAGGCGGCGAATTCCGGGTAGTCGCTGGGGGCCTGGCCGCAGATGCCGCTGTGGCGGTGGTTGCGCCGCGCGCCATCCACCACGGTGGCGATGAGGCGCATGACCCCCGGATCCCGCTCGTCGAAGACGTGGGCCACCAGGGCCGAGTCCCGGTCGATGCCGAGGGTGAGCTGGGTCAGATCGTTGGAGCCGATGGAGAAACCGTCGAAGAGCCGGGAGAACTCATCGATCATGATGACGTTGTTCGGGATCTCGCACATGACATAGACCTCGAGGCCGTTCTCTCCCCGCACGAGGCCGTTTGCCGCCATCTCCGCCAGGACCTTTTTCGCCTCCACGATCCGCCGGCAGAAGGGGATCATGGGGATGACATTCGCGAGCCCCATCTCGTCCCGCACCCGCTTCAGCGCCCGGCACTCCAGGGCGAATCCTTCCCGGTATCGCTCGTCGTAGTAGCGCGATGCCCCCCGGAAGCCGATCATGGGGTTTTCCTCTGCGGGCTCGAAGGCCCGCCCCCCCAGGAGCGAGGCATACTCGTTGGTCTTGAAGTCACTCATCCTGACAATGACCGGCTTCGGGTGGAAGGCGGCGGCGATGGTTCCGATCCCCTCGGCCAGCTTCTCCACGAAGTAGGCGGGCGGGTCGGGGTAGCCGGCGGTGAGGCGCCCGATCTCGCGGCGGGACGCCTCGTCCTCCACCCGCTCCGGGTGCACAAGGGCCATGGGGTGGACCTTGATGTGGTTGGTGATGATGAACTCCATGCGGGCGAGCCCCACGCCATCGTTGGGAATCCGGCAGAGAGAGAAGGCTTCCTCCGGGTTCCCCAGGTTCATCATGATCTTCGTCCGGGGGCGGCGCATGCCCGCCAGGTCCACCCGCTCAACCCGGAAGGGGAGGGGACCGTCGTAGATGCGTCCCACGTCACCTTCGGCGCAGGATACGGTGATCTCCCGGCCCGTGGCGATCCGCTCGGTGCCGTTGCCAGTCCCCACCACCGACGGGATCCCCAGCTCGCGGCTCACGATGGCCGCGTGGCAGGTGCGCCCACCCTTGTTGGTGACGATGGCAGCGGCGGTCTTCATGACCGGCTCCCAGTCGGGGGTGGTGGTGTCGGCCACCAGGACCTCGCCGGGGCTGAATTCATGGAGTTTGTGGACATCGGTGATGACCCGGGCCGGGCCGACGGCGATCTTTCCGCCAACGCTGGTGCCGGTGGTAAGGACTTCCCCCTTGCGCTCCAGAACGTACGTTTCCAGGAAGTCGAGCCGCTTCTGGGATTCCACCGTCTCGGGGCGGGCCTGGACGATGAAGAGCTCGCCCGAAACGCCGTCCTTGGCCCATTCAATGTCCATGGGGACGTCATGGCCGGCCCGTTTCGAGTAGTGCTCCTCGATGAGGAGGGCCTGGCGGGCCAGTTCCAGCACCTCGTCGTCGGCCAGGCAGTAGCGGCGCCGCTCCTCCTTCGGCACCTCCACGTTCTTCGTCAGGTGTTTGGAGGTGCCGGCACCGTAAATCATCCTGATCTTCTTCTCGCCGAGCTTGCGCCGGACGATGGGGCGGAACCCCTGGCGGAGGGTCGGCTTGAAGACGGCAAACTCGTCGGGGTTCACGGCCCCCTGGACCACGTTCTCCCCCAGCCCCCAGGCACCGGTGACCAGCACCGTGTCCCGGAAGCCGGTCTCGGTGTCGAGGGTGAAGATGACGCCGCTGGAGGCCCGGTCCGAGCGGACCATCTTCATGACCCCGATGGAGAGCCCCACCTTGAAGTGGTCGAACCCCTGGTCGATGCGGTAGGAGATGGCCCGGTCGGTGAAGAGGGAGGCAAAGCAGCGGCGGCAGGCGTCCAGAAGCTGCGCCTCGCCCCGGATATTCAGGTAGGATTCCTGCTGGCCGGCGAAGGAGGCGGTGGGGAGGTCCTCGGCGGTGGCGGAGCTGCGGACCGCCACGTCGCAGTTCCCGCCGTACTCGATGGAGAGCCGGCGGTAGGCGGCCGCAATTTCCGCAGCCAGATCCGCCGGGAGCGGCGCGCCGTAGATAAGCTCCCGCACCCGGTGGCCCCGGAAGGCCAGGTCGTCCACGTCCTCCTTGTGGAGTTTCGCCAGGGTCCGCCGCATCTCGTCCAGCACCCCGGCAGAGCGGACGAGGTACCAGTAAGCCTCCGCCGTGACGGCGAAGCCATTGGGGATTTTCACTCCAAGGGGGCGGAGTTCCCGGTACATCTCCCCCAGGGAGGCGTTTTTCCCTCCCACGAGGGGGACGTCGTCGATAGTGATTTCGGAGAACCAGCGGATCCAGGTCATGGGGGAACCTCCATGCTACTCCTCACCCCCAGTTCCTCTCCCCGAGTGCGAGGGAAGACAACAAACCCTCTCCCTCGGGGAGAGGGTGGCCGTAGGCCGGGTGAGGGAGTTATCCTTTCAGCTTTGCCGCGATCTCAGCCACATATTTCCCCTGGTACCGGGCCCCGGCCAGCTCGTTCTCACTGGGAAGCCGCTCCCCTTGGCCGCCGGCAATGGTGGAGGCCCCGTAGGGGGAGCAACCGGTGATCTCGTCAATCCGCATCTGGCCGGCGAAGGCGTAGGGGAGCCCCACGAGCACCATCCCCTGGTGGAGGAGGAAGGTGTGGAAGGTGAGGATGGTGGACTCCTGCCCCCCGTGCTGGGTGGCGGAGCTGGTGAAGACCCCTCCCGCCTTCCCCACGAGGCTTCCCTTCACCCAGAGGCCGCCGGTGGCGTCCAGGAACTGGCGCATCTGGCCGCACATGTTGCCGAAGCGGGTCGGGGTGCCGAAGATGATGGCGTCGGCGTCGGCCAACTCGTCCACGGTGCAGACGGGGATGTGGGCAAAGGCTTTCTGGGGCTCTACGGCCCCCATCTTTTGCAATACTTCGTTTGGCAAGGTTTCCGGCACCCGCCGGAGCACCGCCTCGGCGCCCGAGACCTCCCGGACCCCTTCGGCCACGGCCTCGGCCATCCGGTAAATGTGGCCGTACATTGAATAGAACGGAATGAGTACCTTCATGGGTGAGTCCTCCTTGATGCAAGTATGTTCGGCATCATCAAGGGTACCGCATTCCGGGGGGGATGCAACGGAAGGGAGGTCGGCGGGGAGCGGGGAGGGTCAGTGGCGGCGGATGATGACCTGGCCGCTGGCGAGTTTCTTCTGGAGCCAGAGCCCCAAAAACTGCTTGATTATTGTGCGGGTGGCGGGGATGAGGAAAAAGAGGCCGAGAAAGTCGGAGAAGAAGCCGGGGGTGAGGAGCAGGATGCCTCCCACAAGGACGACGGCGCCGTCCAGGATGCTGGCGGCCGGAAGCCGCCCTGCGGCCAGCTCGCTCTGAATGGTGCGGAGGATGGCGAATCCCTGGTGCCGGACGAGCCACGCCCCGGCAAAACTGATGAGGAGAAGGAGGGCCACAGTGGGGAGGGCGCCGATGAGCCTCCCGACCCTGATGAGGAGATAGAGCTCGATGACCGGGACGACGCTGAAGATGAGGAAGAGCCTGAAGAGCATAGGTGTCGAGGACGGTCGCCGAATCAGCCGGAAACGGCGTTCCCCCCCGAGGCCTTGGCGGCGTCGAGGGCGTCCAGGACGCCCCTGAGCAGGGTGAGGCTGTCCGAGCCGACGGTGGCTTCGGCGACCCCCACCGATATGGTGAGGGGGGGAAGCATGCGGCCGTCATGGATGTCGATGACGGTGTTGGTCAGCCGCTGGCGAAGGCGCTCGGCGATCATCCGGGCCGTGGCGACTCCGGTTTCGGGGAGGAGGATGGCGAAGGTGTCCCCCCCGTAACGGGCCACCACCTCGGTGGGGCGGAGGTAGTTGCGCAGAGCCTTGGCCACGGCATGGAGCGCCCGGTCTCCGCCGATGCGGCCGTGCTCTTCGTTGAAGGCGCGGAAGTGGTCAATGTCGATCATCATGAGGGAGAGGGGCTTGCCGCTGGAGGCGGCACGGCCTGCCTGGCGCTCCAGAACCCCTTCCAGCCAGCGGCGGGTCTGGAAGCCGGTGAGGGGGTCGACGATGCTCTGGTCGTGGAGGGCGTACTCGCGCGCCGTTCCTGCAAAACCCTCGCGGTTCGGGTCGTGGCGCCGCCTCAGGAGGATGCCGAGGAGGTTGCAGGCGGCGGCGTGGGATGCCTGGGCCAGGGACCAGATGAGGTCCTCCTCCATGACGAGGACGCGGCAGGGCTCGGCAGCCACCAGCAGGCACGGGACGCCCGGTTCTCCCGCGGAGAACGTCTCGCCGATGATATCCCCCGCTTCCAGAAAGAGGGGATCATCGGTTTCCCGAACGTCATAGTGGAGGGCAAGGCGACCCGACAGGAGCACCGAGAGACTGCGGTCGAGGGGGCCGTCAGGTTCGAACCGCTCGCCCCGGGGGAGTTCCTGGGCCGTGCAGTGGGCCAGGATTCCCTCGATGCACTCCATGGGGACAAAGCGGAAAAGGGGAACCGTTTCCAGTTCGGCGGTGCTGAAGAGGGAGTCGTGGGTCATGTCGCTCCTCACGGGGCTCTGTAGCCCCTCACCACCACGTCCAGGTGACCGTCGTTGGGGCAGAAGATGAGGCCGTGGATCGGCACGTCCCGGGGGATGAGAGGGTTCTGGCGGAGAACGGAAACCACCCGCCCGACGTTCTCCTCGGGGCAGGAGAAGGCCCCCATCCACTGGGCCAGGTCTGGCACCTGGGCTTCGATGATCGCAGGATCCACGCCCCGCGCAATCATCCGCTCTTTCAGGGCCTTGGCATCGACGCTGGCCATGCCGCAGTCCTGGTGCCCGATCACGAAGATTTCCTCCACGCCGAGCATGAAAATGGCCGCCACGAGGCTCCTCACCACGCCGCCGCTCATGGGGTCGACGATGGTGTTGCCGGCGTTCTTGATGACCTTCGCGTCTCCGCGCTTGATTCCCATGGCCGGTTCCAGGAAGTCCACGAGCCGGGTATCCATGCAGGTGAAGATGGCGAACTGCTTCCTCGGGTTCTTGGGAAGGGGAGGAAATGCCCCGGGGCGGACGAACTTCCTGTTGGCGTCGAGGATCGTGTCGAGAAGGGTCATCGGGCACCTCGCGTTTTCGCATGGATTTGAGCGTGCATCTATATAACCCGGCCGTGGTGCGACCTGTCAACCGTTTTCATGACGAGCTTCGCGCATTTGCATCCGTTGACAAGCGGTAATGCCGGTCTATAGTTTTTCCGAGATCTTGAGGCTGCCTTACACAGAACAAGGAGGTTCCGCGATGAAGAGACTATTGGCTGCAGGATGCGCACTTTTCGCCCTTGCCACGACGGCGATGGCAGGGGTGAAGCCGGGCTCGTTTGCCATCACCCCCTACGTGGGAGGATACACCTTCGATGGCGAGCAGCACATCAAGACGGGCCCCACCTTCGGTATCCGTGGTGGGTACAATTTTACGAAAAACTGTGGGCTTGAAGGGGTCTTCGGCTATACCCCCACCGAGCAGACAAAGCGCGAGTCCGATGTTGATGCCATCACCTACCGTCTTGAGGGGCTCTATCACTTCATGCCGGAAACGGATCTGGTGCCGTTTCTGGCCGTTGGCGGCGGCGGAATCACCATCGACAGTGAGGGCGCCGGGGTGAGGAGCCGTACCGACGGCATCGTCACGGCCGGTGGTGGCCTCAAGTATTTCATCAACGAGGCGCTTGCGGTGCGGACCGATGGCCGCTACCTCCTCGACCTGAGCCGGACACTCAGCAACTGGGAATACACCGTCGGCCTCAGCTTCCTGTTTGGCGGCGAGAAGAAGGCTGTCGCTCCCGTAGCCCCCGCGGTGGCTGCTCCTGCTGAAGCGACCTCGGCACCCGAGGCCCCTCCCGCAGTCATGGCTGCCGAGCCGCGCCCTGGCCTCATGAAGTACTGCACCGATCTCAAGATCGAGTTCGACATCGACAAGGCCGACATCCGGCCCCAGTACAAGGACGAGGTGAAGCGTGTCGCCGACTACATGAAGCAGTATCCGAACACCACGGCGGTCATCGAAGGGTATACCGACGACGTGGGGAGCGACGACTACAATATGAAGCTCTCCCAGCGCCGCGCCGAAGCCGTTGTGAATTCCCTTGTGGAAGATTTCGGGATTGACCGCTCACGCCTCTCCGCCAAGGGGTATGGGAAGACCCAGCCCCTTACCTCCAACGCCACCGAGGCGGGAAAACAGAAGAACCGCAGGATCCAGGCGGTCGTCGACTGCGCCCTGGAGGATCCCAAGGTTATCGCCAAGCTTCCGGACCGGCTCTGTGTGAGCCTCAACATCCAGTTCGACACCGACAAGTACACCATCAAGCCCCAGTACCATGACGAAATCGCCAAGGTGGGCGAGTTCATGAAACAAAATCCCACCACAACCGCAGTTATCGAAGGGCACACCGACCGCGTGGGGAGCTACGACTACAACATGAAGCTCTCCCAGCGCCGCGCCGAGAGTGTCGTGACCTATCTGGCCGACAAGTTCGGCATCGAGAGATCCCGCCTCTCCGCCAAGGGGTACGGCTATACCCGCCCCATCGGGTACAACTCCGACCCGAAGGGACGCGCCATGAACCGGCGGATCAACGCCATCATCGACTGCGTGCTGCAGCAGAAGTAAGAATAAAACTCTCTTCTTCAAGAGAAAAGGGCCGTCTCCCCAAAGGAGACGGCCCTTTTCTCTTTGTGCGACACCCAAAGCTCATTTCCTGGCGTCGATCCCGTAGCTCTTCATCTTCCGGTAGAGATTGCTCCGTTCCAGCTCGATGACCTCGGCGGTGCGGGAGATGTTCCAGCCGTTTTCCTCCAGCTTCTGGAGGATGAATTCCCGCTCGAATCCTTCTCGGGCTTCCCGGAGGGAGTTGAGCTCAAGGGGTGCTCCGGGGTGCTGCGCCTCCCCTTCGCGGCCGGCTGCCGCGCTACCGATGGAGTCGGGAACCTGGTCGGGGGTGATGACCTTTCCCGGCGTCATGATGACGAGCCGTTCGATGATGTTGCGCAGCTCCCGTACGTTGCCGGGCCAGTCGTACCCCTTGAGGAGTTCCACCGTCTCCGGGAGCACCTTCTTGCGCTCCTGTCCCTCCCGCTGGGCGAAGATGGCGAGGAAATGCTCCACCAGGAGCGGGATGTCGTCCCGGCGCTCCCTGAGCGGCGGCACCGTGAAGGGGACCACGTTGAGGCGATAGAAGAGGTCTTCGCGGAAGGTGCCGCCGCGGATCTCGCCGGGGAGGTCCTTGTTGGTGGCCGCCACCACCCGCACATCCACCTCGATGGTCTTTGTCCCTCCCACCCGCTCGAATTTCCGCTCCTGGAGGATGCGGAGCACCTTGGCCTGGGTCTTCAGGGACATGTCGCCGATCTCGTCCAGGAAGATGGTGCCGCCGTCGGCCAGGTCGAATTTCCCCTTCTTCTGGGCCACGGCGCCGGTGAAGGCTCCTTTTTCGTGGCCGAAAAGCTCGCTTTCGATGAGCTCCTCGGGGAGGGCGGCGCAGTTGATCTCCACAAAGGGTTTCTCCTTGCGGGGGCTCCAATAGTGGATGGCCCTGGCCACCAGCTCCTTGCCGGTGCCGTTCTCGCCGGTGATGAGCACCGAGGCGTTGGTGGCCGCCACGCGCCTCACCTGCTCCTGGAGCTGGAGAATGGCCGGGGTGTTCCCCACCATGTCGTGTCCCTTGAAGGCCACTGTGCGGAGGGTGTCGTTCTCGGCCTTGAGGCGCCCCACGTCGAGGCCGTTTTTCACGGTGACGAGGACCTTTTCCAGGGAGAGTGGTTTCTCGATGAAGTCGTAGGCCCCGAGCTTCGTGGATTTCACCGCCGTTTCGATGGTGCCGTGGCCCGACATCATCACCACGGTCAGGAGGGGGTGGAACTCCTTGAGGGCCTGAAGGGTCTCCAGGCCGTCGAGCCGCGGCATCCAGATGTCGAGGAGCACCAGGTCGGGGTTCTCCTTCTTGGCCATGTCGAGGGCTTCCAGGCCGTCCTTGGCGAAGACGGGGCGGTATCCCTCGTCTTCGAGGATGCCGGCCAGGGCTGTGCGGATGTTCTGTTCGTCATCGACGACGAGTATTGTTTCGTTCATGTTGTGGTCCTCTAGCAAAAATTCCCCTCACCCGGCCTGCGGCCACCCTCTCCCAGGGGGAGAGGGTTTGAGTTTTCCCCTCGCCTTGGGGAGAGGGGCAGGGGTGAGGGGGCTACGCCGTTACCGGCAGTTCGATGATGAATTTCGTCCCGCGGGGAAGATTGTCCCGCACGCGGATGAAGCCGTTGTGGTCGGCGATGATGGTGCTGACGATGGCAAGCCCCAGGCCGGTCCCGGACTTCTTGGTGGAGAAATACGGCTCGAAGAGGCGGGGCTTGTCCTCGGGGGCGATGCCGTGTCCCGTGTCGGCCACGGTGATCACCGCCATCTTCAGGACGGGATCGAAGCGGCTTTCGATTTCGATCTCCCCCTCTTCGGCCACGGCCGCCACGGCGTTGTCCAGAAGGTTGATGAAGACCCGCTTGATCTGGTCCCGGTCGAGCTGCAGATGGGGGAGCCGGCGGTCTTCCCGGAAGCCGAACGAGATGCTCCTGTGCCCCTGGCTGAAGAGGGTGAGGGCCTCGCGGATGATCCCGTTCAGGTCGTTGGGGGCCGGGTTGGCGGCCGGCATCCGGGCAAAGCTGGAGAATTCGTTCACGAGGTTTTTCAGCTCATCCACCGATTTGACGATCATGGCGGTGCATTCGTCAAAGACGGTGTCTTCGTCGCCGAAGCGGGGGAGATAGCGCTTTCTCAGCCGCTGAGCGGAAAGCTGGATCGGCGTCAGGGGGTTCTTGATCTCGTGGGCGATGCGCCGGGCCACTTCCCGCCAGGCCGCCATCCGCTGGGCCTTGATGAGCTGGGTCAGGTCGTCGAAGACCACCACCGTTCCCAGGAACTCGCCGCTTTCGTCCCGCAGCATGGTCAGGTTGAAGAGGAGCGTCGCCCTGGAGTCGCGGATCGGGACCGTCACCTGACGGCTGATGGTGTCCTGCTTCGCCATCACCATGTCGCGCAGGATACCCTTGAGGGTGTCGATCTGCTCGTGCTTGAGGACCTCCCGGAAGTTCTTCCCCACCACGTCGCGGGCGGCGACCTGCAGGAGCTCCTCCGCCGATTTGTTGATGGTGGTGACCACGCCGTGACTGTCCACGGAGATGACGCCGGCGGCCACGTTGCGCAGCACGATCTCCATGTTGCGGCGCCGTTCGTCCAGTTCCTGGTTGCTCCGGACGAGCTCGATGTTGGTCTGGCGCAGGGCCTGCTGGTGGCTCCGCAGGTCCTGGGTCATCTTGTTGAAGGCGGCCACGAGAATCCCGAACTCGTCGCTCGATCGCTGCCCCAGTTGCACGTCCAGGTTCCCCTCGGCCACCTGGCGGGTCGCCTCGGCCAGCTCCTTGATGGGGGTCGTGAGGCTGTTGGCCAGGTAGATGCCGAACCAGACCGCCAGGAAGACGATCACCATGGTGACAAGGAAGAGGGTCAGGATGTACCCCGAGCGGATGGGATTCTTGAGGATCTTGAGCTGCCGGAACTCCTCGTAGGAGCTGGTGATCTCCCGCATCTTCTCCACGAGGGAGTAGGGGACGACGTAGTTCACCACCACCACCCCCACCACCTCGTCGGCCCGGTAGGTGGAGTAGATGGGCATGATGCCGCGGATCAGGTCGGCTTTCCCCACGGTGTTGACGCGGCTCAGTTCCTTGCCGTTGAGCCCCGCCTTGATGTCCTCGGAGGAGGGGTTCGTGAATTCCCCCTGGGGGACGCCGGGGTTCGACGACCGGACCAGCTCTTCGTTCTGGGAGGAGTAGACCTCCACGATGCCGAGGTTGTACTCCTGTTGCTTCCGGCGGACCAACTCCCGGAGCCGGGGAAGGTTTTCCTCGTTCAGGAGCCGCTCGTCCCGGATGATGGAACTGATCTGCCGGCCGTAATAGAGGGCGTTGGCGGCCGAGTTTTTGTAGTAGGTCTGGGCCACCTCCAGGGACTCGGCCAGGGAGTTCTCGACCTGGGTGTTGAACCAGTTGCGGATACTCATGTTGACGTAGGAGGCCGACACCACGAAGAGGAGCATGGTCGGCACCAGCGACAGTCCCATGAAGGCGATGACGAGCTTGGTCTGGAGATTGGCGCCGATGGCCTTGCTTCGTCGCTCCATGAGGAGCTTGGCCACATTGCGGAAAACCAGGTAGATGAGGAGAATGATGAGGAGAATGATGATGTTGATGATGCCGAAGATGAGGATGTTGCTCCCCATGGGGACTTCGGAACTGATGCGGGAGAGGTGGATCTCGGCCCGGGTCAGCACGAGGATCAGCAGGACGGAGATGGCGATGATGATTGCTTCCCGCCGCCGCTTTTTCCGTTCGTACTCCTGGGGTGAAAGCAGCCCTGGCTGTTGGTGATGGTTTTCAACCATTGATGGGGAATCCTTGGTGTGGCAAAAATGCAACAGGGTCACTTTATACAAACAGGAGCGTTAATGCAAGGGAGCGATTTGCCGAAGGGCGGTCTCGAAAATGAGAAAAGAGGCACCGACGGTTATGTGCGGTGCCTCTTTTCTCTAGGGGGGCTTTGGTAACTTGGTGCCAGTTAGTTGATCACCGCAGGCCTGTGACGTTTCAGCATGACCTGGTCAATAAATTTGCCGATGGTCAGGAACAAAAGCTTTGTGTCTATCGGTTTCAGGATGTAGTCCGTGATGCCGATCTCCCGCAACTGGTCGAAGTAGCACTTTTCGCTATAACCGGACATGACGATGATTTTGGCGTCCGGTTTCAGGCCTCTGATCTCCCCGGCCATCCGGATGCCGTCCATGTCGGGCATGTTGATATCGGTTATGACGATGTCGAATTCGTTGGCCCGGCAGAGTTCCAACCCTGATTCGCCATTATCGGCCAGGATGATGGCAACCCCCGGGAATTTGTTGGAGATCATGAGCGGAATCAACTCTCTCGCATACCGGTCGTCTTCCACAAAGAGAATGTTGATGGATTTGGCGGGATTTCGGGCCGGTTCCATGTCAGACCTCGATCCTGAATTCGGCGCATTTTTTGATGTTGCGAACGCTCAAGTGGCCTCCCCTGTTTCGTTCGATGATGTTTTTTGACATGAAAAGTTCGATGCCGCTTCCCTTGCCGAGTTTCTTGGTGGTGAAATAGGGATCGAAAATCTTGTCGATAATGTTCTCATCGACCCCGCCGCCGTTGTCGGTGATCGTGACAACAGCCCTGCCGTTCTCTGGCCGGGAACTCACTTTTATCCATTTGTTGCCCGTCCTTGATTCAACGAGCGCATCCCGTGCGTTTAACAGGAGATTGAGCAGCGCCTGGCTGAATTCATTGGGGAATCCCGTCACCTGCGAATCCTGGACAAAATCGGACTTGATTGAAATGCCTTGATGCGTGAAGAGTTCGCCAACGAATTTAAGGGTTTTTTCGAGGACCTGGTTGATCCTGAACGGGATCTTTTCCCGGTCCGGTTCGGAAAAGGTCCGGAAATCATCGATGGTTTGGGACAGGTGTTTGAGGATTCCCATCGCCTTCTCCACGTTAACGTCGACCAACTGCTTGTCAAGGCAGTCTGATTCACTGAACAACCCCAGTTGCTGAATCAACAGCCCCATGACATTCAACGATTGCCGCCATTGGTGGGCGATATTGGCGAGCATCTCCCCCATGGCGGTCATCCTACCCTGGTGAACCAGCAGCAGTTCCTTGTTCCGAAGCTCTTCCACTGCCTGTAGCCGGTCATGGTGATTACCACCCCGTCGATCACATCACTCACCGTGCGGTACGGCATGATCCGAACCGAGAACCAGCGCCCGTCATTGGTGGTCACCTGTTTTTCCGAATAGACCAGCGTCCGGAGCACTGCCTCGGCATCGTCGGTCAGCTCTGGGTAGCTGAGACCGTTGACGATGTCGGTGAGGGGGCGCCCCACATCGCTTGGGATCAGCTTGAACAGCTTGCTGGAGGCGTTGGCGAAGCGGCGGATGTTCAGCTTGCTGTCCAGGAAGATGGTGGCCACCTCGGTGCTGTTGAGGAAGTTCCGCATGTCGTCGTTCAGGTGCGACAACTCATCCACCTTGGCCTGCTGCTCGGAGTTCACCGTCTGCAGTTCCTCGTTCACGAGAACAGACGGGGGGGGGAGTGCTTTTGCAGCAGGATTCGGTCGGCCAGGACCTGGACGTTTATCTCGGGTTTCACGGGCGAAAGCTCCTTGTGGGGGGCCGACGTAAGGGGGAAGGTTGAGGGAAACGACATCAGGTTCGCCCGACTGATGCCGTTGTCCCGACTGAATAACCTCAATTTGGCATTGACGGCCGTGAAGAGCTCGGCACTGGCGCCGAGGGTTTCGGCGCTGCCGAGAAACAGCACCCCTCCCGGGTTGAGAACGTAGTGGAAGAGGGGGAGGAGTTTCTTTTGCATTTCAATGCCCAGATAGATCAGCAGATTGCGGCAGATGAGAATGTCGAGCTTGGTGAAGGGGGGATCGGTGATAACGTTCTGGGTGGCGAACGTGACCATTTCACGGATTTCCTTCTTGATCCGGTACCCGTCTTCGTCCTTGACGAAATAACGGTTCAGCCGCTCGGCGGAAACATCACTGGCAATGTTGGGGAGAAAGAGCCCCAGCCGGGCCTTGTCTATGGCGTCCCGGTCGAGATCGGTGGCAAAGATTTGCAGGGTGTAATGGACCTTGGGTTTGACCTGCTCCAGGACTTCCCTGAAGATGATGGCCAGGGAATAGGCCTCTTCGCCGGTGGAGCACCCGGCCGACCATGCCCGCAGTACCCCCCCCCTCCGGGTGGCTGGCCAGCAAATCCGGAATTACCTCGTTTTTCAGGTTTTCCCACGCGGCAGGATCCCTCAAAAAACTGGTCACGCCAATGAGGAACTCCTTGAAGAGCAGTTCCAGTTCCTGGTGATTTGCCTGGATGTAGCGCACATAGCCGGCGATGGAATCTGCCGGTCTCCGTAACGTTTCGTTAGAGTTGAAAAATAATATCCGCAGCAGTGGTGATTGGCAAGATAACAGGTGTGGATAGCGATAACAAATCCCTGCCGGTTAGCCTCGTCGTCCAAGTCCTCAGAAAGGGGAAGACCCCATGAAATCAATAAAAATGAATATCGGGAGAGCAGTTCCTCACTTTTGCGCTGAAAAACGAATAGAAAAATGTTATTAAACAGCATGTTTCGTCGCTTTGGCCGTGGCATTGCCATGGATACGCTGTAATCGTCATGACCGACAGAGTGGCTATACCGCAATCAGCCTGAGGAGGGTCTTTGATGAGGAATTCGATCGGTCCATCGTTGTCACTGGTTGTCGCATTGATGTTTTTTGCCCTGCTGATGGGGCCGTGCCGGGTGGAAGCAGCCGGGGCCGAAACCATCCGGGTGAATGGTTCCGGCAGTGCGCTGTACATAATGAAGCCGCTGATCAAAGCGTATATCAAGGCTCACCCCGGAGTCCGAATCGGAATGGAAAAGCCCCTGGGGAGTTCCGGGGCCGTCAAGGCACTGCTTTCGGGGGCGTTGGACATGGTTGTGGGCAGCAAGGTCCTCAAGTCGGAAGAGGTTGCGCGGGGGGGGATTTCCCGTGAGTACGGCAAGATGCCCCTGGCAATAGTGACGGGGGAGCAGGTGCCCAAGAGGGATGTCACCACGAAGGAACTGGAGGATATCTATTCCGGCCACGTGAGGACCTGGAGCAATGGCGAGCCGATTCGGCTGGTTCTGCGGCCCGATGCCGATATCGACACCACTATCCTTGCAGGGCTCTCCCCCGCCATGGAGAAGGCGGTGAAGTCCGCCCACTCTCAACATGGCATGATTGTAGCGGTGACGGATCCCGAATCCGATGAAATGGTCGCAAAGACGGCGGGCTCTCTGGGCACCGCGGCCCTGTCGGCGATTTTGGTGGAAAAGTTACCTCTGAACGTTCTCTCCCTGAACGGAATAAAGCCTTCCGTGAAAACCTTGGCCAACGGAACGTATCCCCTTGCCAAGGATATCCGATTCATCACGACGAAAAAAACTCCCTCTGCCGTCCTGAACTTCATCGATTTCATCTACTCGCCACAGGGCCGGGCCATCGCCGGAAAGGCAGGGATCCTCGTTACCGCGGGCGGTAGAAAGGGCAAGTGAAAACACTCAACGGATCCATAGCCCGTCTCACCACCCTTTTCGCGGGGGCCATAACCATCGCCGTGGCGGTTCTGGTCCCTGCAGGCTATTTTCTGATTTCCTACCAGTACATGCTTGGCAGCCTCGACACGCAGGCCGAACTCAACTCACGGGTCGTTACCCATCTGGTAATGGCTAATCCCGTCATGTGGCGGTATGAAGAAGTAAGGCTCATGGAACTGCTGGAGCGCCGTAGCCGGCAGGATATCCCCGAGGTGAGGCGGATTCTCGATCCCCAGGGGATAACCATTGTGGAGAGTGCGGACCATTTGCGTCCACCGGTGGTGTCCCGGCGCCATGCCATCTATGATGCAGGGCATACGGTAGCTCAGCTGGAAATTTCCCATTCCCTCGCCCCCCTGCTTCTGGAAACCGCCCTCGTGGCCGCCTGCGCGCTGCTGGTGGGAGGGCTCGGTTTCGTCATGCTCCGCACACTCCCCTTGCGGGCTGTCAACCAGGCTCACCAGTCCCTGGCGGAGAGCGAAGCGAAATATCGTTCCCTCTACGATTCGATGAAGGAGGGGATGGCGCTGCACCGGATCATCTCCGACATGGAGGGCAATTCCGTCGGCTTCGAGGTCGTCGACGTAAACCCTTCGTTCGCGTCGATCCTCGGCATGGAGAAATCCGCGATTATCGGCATGGGGGGCGAAGAGTTTTTCAGCGGTGCGCTCATGGCCCGTTTTGCCGAGATAGTTCGCGGAGCAGAGAGCGGCGAGGCGCTGATGTTCGAATTGCCCCTGCCGGAGAAAAACCTCTTTTTTGATGTGTCGGTGTTTTATCCGGATAGCGGTTTGTTTGCGACCCTGTTCGAGGACACCACGGCGCGCAAGAAGTCGGACGAACAGATCCAGAGCCTCGCCTACTACGACACCCTTACGGGACTACCGAACCGCACCCTCTTTCTCGACCGGTTGGAACAGGCCCTTGCCGGGGCCATCCGCGATAACGGTAAGCTTGCCCTTCTCTTCATTGATCTCGATGGCTTCAAGGTCATCAATGACAACCTGGGACATGCCCAGGGGGACCTGCTCCTCACCATGGTTTCGCAACGGCTGAGGGAAGGTGCCCGCCGCAAGGACACCCTTGCCCGGTTGGGGGGGGACGAGTTCATGGTCCTCATTTCCTATGCCGGTGAAGAGCGCAATGCGGCACATCTTGCCCAGAACCTCCTGGAGAGGCTCTCGCCCCCCTTCGAGATCGGCAGCCGTGTCGTTTACACTTCCGCAAGCATCGGCATTTCCATCTTTCCCGATGACGGGCAGGACGCGGAAACGCTCATGAGATGTGCCGATATGGCCATGTACGCAGCCAAGGAAGCGGGGCGCAACGGATACCATTTCCATTCGCCGGAAATGAACCGCAAGGCCCATGAACGGATGGAGCTGGAGATGAGTCTGCGGCAGGCCCTGGAGCGGGATGAGTTTTTCCTGGAGTTCCAGCCCATCATCAATGTTGGCGGAGACTGCCTGGTGGGCGCCGAAGCCCTTGTCCGCTGGCAGCATCCTGCACAGGGGAGAGTCATGCCGGGCACCTTCATCCCCCTTGCGGAAAGCTCGGGCCTGATCATTCCCCTGGGCGAGTGGGTGTTGCGGAAAGCCTGCGAGAAGATGAAGGAGTGGCGCGATGCCGGCCTCCCGCCCGTCAAGCTGTCGGTCAACATCTCGGGGCGGCAGTTTGAGCAGCGCAACTTCACTGCGTTGGTCGATGAAGTTCTGAAGGAAACCGGCGTCGATGCCCGCGCGCTTCAGTTTGAGCTTACGGAAACCAGCCTCATGAAAGATGCCGGAGCCACGGTGAGCGCACTTTACAAACTCAAGGAACTGGATCTGAGGATCGTGGTCGACGACTTCGGTACGGGGTATTCTTCCCTGGCGTATCTCAAGAACTTTCCCATCGATCACATCAAGATTGACCGCTCGTTCGTCATGGATATCTGCGACGATCCCGACGACCGGTCCATCGTGGAAGCCATTGTCGCCATGGCAAACAAACTCAACCTCGATGTTGTGGCGGAAGGCGTTGAAACCCGCGAACAGCGGGACTTGCTTCTGGATCTCGGCTGCCACGAGATGCAGGGGTTCCTCTTCCACCGCCCGCTGCCCGAAGAAAAGTTCGTTGAACTGCTGCGGGACGTGCGGCTTTGCTCTATCCCTACGGCGCCTTGATTCTTGCGCTCTTGGGCGGCATTACGGGACGCTGTCGGCCCAGAAGAAAGGCGGGCTGGTAAACTGGCCGGCAGCGTCTCCGGAATGTTCTCCTGTTAAGAATCCGAGGGCAATTCCTCGTTGTTATTGCTCCTTTCGTGCCCTCACCCGATGCAGCCCGAGCAGGGAGACGAGCCCGGCACCCACCAGAAGCATTGAGCTCGGCTCGGGAACTGCTTCAGGTCTGGGGGGTACCGCATTTTCTGCGGGGGGTACCGGATTTCCGATCTCCCACTCCAATACCACTCCATTCGTGGGCGTCAGGCCGAAAGCCAATGTTTTGTCGAAATCGGCAAATGATTCCGCATCGTTGTTGGCGTCGACATAGGCATCCAGGTACGACTCGATATCCAGCGTGTGCCCCACGATGGCCTCGAAGACGAACGTCAGGTAGCCGGTGTCGAAACTGCGTCCCCAATCGTAGTACATGCCCTCGCCCTGTTCCTTGGTTCCCCCGGCAAGATCATGGGAGGTTTCCGGGGTGATGTTGCTTCCGTAACTCCAGGACTCGCTCCAGTGGTTGGAGTAATTATAGCCCCAACCGGGCCCATAGACATCATAGGCTTCGGCCTCCCCGGAGGCGCCGAAAAAGGCCAGTTGGGGCGACCAGCATCCCACTTCACCCGGTCCGCATATGGTGACGCTGGAGTCACTGATGGCAAACCCGACGTCGAACTCGGCATGGGCCCATCCTTTGCTCGGATAGGATCGGGCATCAGCTCCCAGCGTCCCGTCCAGCTTCATTGTTAACTGGAGGCGGGCAGTATCCCCCGCCGAAAGCCCTGAGGCCCCCGGCAGGATTGTGGCTCTGTTTGTCGCGGTGGTAGCTATGTATGAGGACGTAAAATAATTATTCTGGGGCCTTGAAACCGCCGAAGCCGAAATCCCCATGCGAAGCTTTCCGGCATCGGCATACCCGGAGGATGTGGCATACGATTTATTGTCTCCAATTGAAAGCATGTCTCCCACCGGCCGGCTGAAAGAGACGCGCGCGGCAGAATCGTTGTATTCCCTGTAATAACCCGGATCCAACGAGGACGTAGGATTATAATCTCCATACGTGTAGTATTCAGCGTATCCGAAAACCTGAGCGCTCTGGCACAGCAGGATAAGCAAAGCAGCCGCGCCAGCCCCTAATCCCGAGCGAATCCTTTTTGCCATCTCATTCCCTCCCGAATAAATCTGAATATTTTGTTGACCAATCTGACTCAGCGGTTGCAATAAATATGTCATTTTATAAGTTCTTGTTATGTTTGCATTTTAATTAAATTGAAGTCGGCAGATGTAATGTTTTTCGACAGGTGCGGACAATGGATGGGGAAGAGTTCAACCTGAAGTGGCCACGTTGTGAGGAGGGTGGTGCGTTTGTTCTGATGGTATGGACACTGTCCTACAGCAGATAGCTATAGAATAGGCAGCACGTGCCCCATGACGCAAGCAGTCCGTGGGGCGACTTTATCCCATTCAAAAAAGTTTACAGTAATTGTCGAATTGTTTAACAGATTCCCATGCGGGAAATGCGCACAAAAAAGGCTGCTCCCCGCGGGAAGCAGCCCTTTTCTTGTGATCGATCGATGGCGGTCGGCTACGGCGCCTTGATCTCCGCACGCTTGGACCTGAGCTTTTTCAGGAGGGCGGGGTACCCCTCGTTGGTGATGATCTTGTTGAACTGGCCCCGGTAGTTGGATACGAGGCTCACTCCCTCGATGACCACGTCGTAAGCCATCCACCGTCCACCCTTGTTCATGAGGCGGTAGTCGAGGGAGTATTCGTCGCGCTTGGCGGTGACCACCTTGGACCTCACCTCGGCGTACTCCCCCTCGATCCTTTCGTTGAGGTAGACGATCTTCTCCTGGTTGTAGGATTCGATCTTGTCAGCGTAGGAGTTTTCCAGGAGCGTCTCGAAGAGGGAGACGAATTCCTTCTTCTCGGCGGCGCTTCGGTCCCGCCAGTTGCGCGCCATGGCACGCTGGGCCATCTCGCCGTAGTCAAAGACGGCACCGATGGCCTTTTTCAGCTCCTGGCGGCGCTTCTTCTCGTTCTGGGGTTTCTTCATCTCCTTGTCGGAGACGATCCGAACCACCTCATCCACGGTCTTCTTGACGGTCTGGGTGGGGCTTCCTTGGGCGAAGACCGGCCCGCCAAGGGCGAGGGTGATGAAGAGAATCGGCAGGGCAAACCATTTCATGACAATGTTCCTCCGGGGTTATTTCTCCAGCGGCATGGCGCCGACGGCGTAGTCCAGGTTGGCCCGGGACATCTTCTGGTTGTAAATGGACTGGAAGTAGCCGGCCCGCATCCGGGCGTAGTTCTGGAGCCCGTCGAAGAGCTCCTTGGCCGGGCCGACGCCGAAGTCGAAGTTGGCCATGGCGGAGACGATCCACTTCTTGGCATTGCTGTACGCGTCCCGGGTGGAGTCGATGCTCTTCTCCGCCTCCTTCAGCTCCAGCCACGCCTTTTTCACCTGGAGGGGGATGTTGGTGTCGGCGTAAACCTTCGTGGAGAGGAGCCGGTTGTACTGGGCCCGCTCGCCGGCCACCTTGGAGCCGGTGATGCCGAAATCGAGCTTCCACCTGGCCCCGAGGGCGATCCCCGTCCAGAAGTGGTTGAACTCGTCGGTAATGAAGGGGTTGTCGATGCGGCTCCGCTCGGGGGAATAGGCGCCGGACAGGAGCCCCGCCAGGAAGATGTCGGGGTAGTAGGCCGCCTTGGCCGCCTCCACGAGTGCTTCCCGGGCCTGGAGCCCTTCCTTGAGCTGCTTGAACTCGGGGCGCTTTGCCCGGGCCTCGTCGATGTAAGCCGGAAGATCGCCGGCGGTTCCCTCGTCGGGCACGAGTCGCTCGGTGGCGATGTCGATCCGGGCCTCCGGGGGGAGGCCGACGCGGCTCCGGAGCGCCGAGAGGGCCAGGGTTTCCCCCTTGTCGGCCTCGGCCAGGTATTTCCCCACCTCGCCGTTGAAGGCGTCGAGCTTGTAGATGTCCAGCTCCTCCACGTTGGGGGAAGACTTGTCCAGAAGCTCCTGGGCCTTCTTGCGGGCCTTGTCCAGGTTCTCCCGTACCTCCAGGACCACTTCCCTCATCTCCCGGGCCAGGAGGACGCCGTAGTAGTACTCCTTGGTCTGGAGCGCCACCTCGTTGCGCCGCTGGTCCTTCTTGGCCCGGTCCACCTCGATGCCGTGGGTGGCCGCCTTCATGTTTTCGCTGATCTTGCCGAAGGTGTAGAGGGGCTGGACCAGGGTGGCGTCGCCCCGGGCGAACCAGGTTATGCGGGAGGTGTCGTCGGACCCGTCCGGTGACCAGACTTGGTTGCCCCTGGCCTCGGGGACCGGCCCGAAGAGGGCCTTCATTTCGATCTGCGGGAACCGGTACCCCTTGGCCTCCTCGAGCTTGGACTGGGCCAGCTCGATGTCGGCTTGGGATTCGCCCAGCTCCGGGGCTGTAGCTATGGCGCCCCGAATGCATTCATCAAGGCTGAGGGTTTTCGGTGCCGTTGCCGGTTCGGCGGCCAGCGCCCCGGACAGCGGGAGTGCCGTCAGGCAGCATGCCAGTACCACTGCGCGAAGTGTTCTCATTTCCTTCCCTCCTGGAATGCGGCTAAGTCACTCCACCTTGCCATGGATGTACTTGCTCAGCAGCTCCTCCAGATCAACTGCCGATTCGGTCTCCCTGATCCTGCCGTTGTCGGCCAGAAAGTTATCGGAGCCGCCGGGCTTCAGCAGGATGAATTTGTCGCCGATGATGCCGCTGGTGCGTACCGAGGCGATGACATCGTCCTGGAGCTTTACCCCGTTGGCGATTCGCATGGAGACCCGTGCCCGGTCATTGAACTTCGGGTCGAGAGCGATCCGGTCGACCCGGCCGACCTCCACCCCGGCAATCTCCACCGCTGCCCCCTCCTTGAGTCCCGACACGGAGTCGAATTCGGCGTAGACCTCGTAGTGGTCCCCGCCGACCAGCTCCATCTTGCCCAGCTTCACCGAGAGCCACCCGAGGCAGAGGATGCCGATGGCCACGAAAATGCCGACAATGAGTTCGAGAGTGACTTTCTTCATAACAATCCCCTGCCTGTGTCAGATGAACTTGATGGGTCCTTCGAGACTGCCGCTGATGAACTGCCGCACCACCGGGTGCTCCGAGTGCCGGATCTCCTCCGGCGTCCCCATCTCGGTGATCCGTCCCCGGTAGAGCATGGCCACCAGGTCCGAGATGTCGAAGATCTCCGGAATCTCGTGGGAGACGATCACCGCCGTGTAGCCGTACCGTTCGTGGGTATCCCTGATGAGCTGGTGGATGGCCCGGCAGATGATCGGGTCAAGACCCGTGGTCGGCTCGTCGAAGAGGATGATCCGCGGGTTCAGCAGCAGCGCCCGGGCAAGCCCCACCCGTTTCTTCATCCCCCCTGACAGCTCGTCGGGGTACTTTTTGTCGATCCCCCTGAGCCCCACGTTCTCCAGGGCGTTGTGGACCCGGTCGCGAATCTCGGCCCGGGAGAACCGGGTCTTCTCCTCCAGGGGGAACGCCACGTTCTCGAAGACCGTCATGGAGTCGAAGAGGGCCGCGTTCTGGAAGAGCATCCCGAACTTCTCCCAGACCCGGTTCATCTCGAACCGGCGCATGGCGGTGATGTTTTCCCCGTCCACGTGGACCTGGCCCCGGTCGGGCTTCATGAGGCCGATCATGTGCTTCAGGAGCACGCTCTTCCCTTCGCCGCTGGGGCCGATCACCGCCGTGATCTTCCCCTCGGGTATCTCCAGGGAAAGGCCGTCCAGCACTGCCTGGGAGTCGAATGACTTGTGGATGTCAACGAGTTTGATCATAAATTACAGCATCACCGACGTGAGGAAGTAGTCCCACACCAGCACCAAGACCGACGACATGACCACCGCCTCGGTGGTGGCCCGCGACACCCCCTCGGCACCGTGGCTGGCGTGGTATCCCTTGTAGCAGCAGACCCAGGCGAGGATGCCGCCGAAGGAGATGGATTTGACGAACCCGGACCAGACGTCCTTCCACTCCACGCTCCGCTCCATCTCGTGGAAATAGGCGCCGGGGTTAACCCCCAGGAGTTTGACCCCCACCAGGTACCCGCCGTAGATGCCGACCACGTCGAAGATGGCGCACAGAAGCGGCACGGCCACCAGCGCCCCGACGATCTTCGGCGAGATCAGGTACTTGAACGGTTCCAGCGCCATGGTCTTCATCGCGTCGATCTGTTCGGTTATCTTCATGATCCCGATTTCGGCGGTTATGGCGCTGCCGGCACGCCCCACCACCATGAGGGCCGTGAGGACCGGCCCCAACTCGCGAATGAGGGAGAGGGCCACCGCCGAGCCGAGCATCCCCTCGGAGCCGAACTTGGCCAGGGTGTAGTACCCCTGGAGCCCCAGGACCATCCCGGTGAACGAGGCGGTGAGGGTTATGACGAAGAGGGATTTGGTGCCGATGAAGTGGATCTGTTTGAAAATATGGAAGGGCCTGCCGGGCCGGATGATGATGTTCACGAGGGCCATGACGAGAAAGATCAGCATCCGGCCCATTTCCCGGAAGATGAAGATGGTGACGGCGCCCAGTTTTTCGAGGAAGGTGCGGAGCACGGTTCTCTCCCGATAAGATTGATAGGTGCGACAGAGTATATGACGAAGAGTCGCCGAAGTAAAGGCTTGAGGGGGCGAGAAAATTCACTCCCACACTCAGAGGATGAAGTCCGTGGAGAGGAAGTTGGAGCGGTGCTCCCGGACGATGTCGGCAATGATCTCCTTGTTCAGATCTATTTCCTTGGCCGCCACCAGGGTCCGGATGGAGAAGGAGCGCAGAGCGTCCGAGACCGACAGGGTCCCCACAGCCGAGTCCTTCCGCCCGGTGAAGGGGAAGATGTCGGGGCCCCGCTGGCATTGGCTGTTGATGTTCACGCGGGAGACCTGGTTCACCAGGTGGTCCACGAGGTTCGCCAGGGTCTGGGGATCGCGGCCGAAGATGCTCACCTGCTGGCCGTAGTCCGACTCCTCGATGGTGCGGATGGGGGTGGTGGCGTCGGTGAACGGAACCACCGGCACGATGGGGCCGAACTGCTCTTCGGCATAGAGGCGCATGGCCGGGGTCACCGGATAGACTACGGCGGGGTAGAAGAAGGAGCCGGACATGGCCCCCCCGCCGTCATTGACAATCCGCGCGCCGTGTCTGCGGGCGTCTTCCAGCAGCTCCGAGAGATAGACCGTTTTTCCCGGTTCGGGGAGAGGGGTGATCATGACGCCCGGTTCCCAGGGCATCCCGCAGCCGAGGGCGGCGAGGGCTCGGGAGAAGAGATTCAGGAAGTGGTCGGCCACCGACTCGTGGACGAAGATGATCTTGAGGGCGGTGCAGCGCTGGCCGTTGAAGGAGAGGCTGCCGGCGATGCACTCCTCCACCGCCAGGTTCAGGTCGGCGTCGGGGAGGACAATGGCCGGGTTCTTGGCCTCGAGCCCCAGGACCGTCCGGAGCCGGTGGGGCTTGGGGTGCTCCTTGTGGAGGGCGTTGGCCGCGGGGCTCGTGCCGATGAAGGCGAGGACGTCCACCTTTCCCGACGCCATGAGCGGCGGGGTGACGGTGCGGCCGGCCCCGAAGAGGGTGTTCACCACGCCGGGGGGGAAGGAGTCCCGGAAGGCTTCGAGCAGCGGTGCGAAGAGGAGGACCCCGTGGCGCGGTGGCTTCAGGAGCACCGTATTCCCCATGATGAGGGCCGGTATGAGGGTGGTGAAGGTTTCGTTGAGGGGGTAGTTGTAGGGCCCCATGCAGAGGGCCACGCCGAGGGGTGCCCGGCGGATCTGCCCGATGATCCCCTCGTGGATCACGAAGCGGGAGGAGACCCGGTCCAAGTCCTTGAGGGCATCGATGGTGTCGTCGATGTAGGTGATGGTCCGGTCGAACTCCTTGGCGGCGTCCTTTTCGGCCTTGCCGATCTCCCACATGAGGAGCCGGACCACCTCGCTCCGCCGTTCCTTCATCCGGGCCGCGAACCGTTGCACGTGGCCGATGCGGTCGGCAACGGTCATGGTGGGCCATTCACCCCTGCCGTTGTCATAGGTGGCCACTGCCGCGTCCAGGGCCGCAAGGGCTTCGGCCTCGCCCATGAGGGGGAAACTTCCGATCCTGACCCGCTCGGGGTCGTCCGGAGTCCTGACGCAGACCGGGGAGAAGACTTCCTGGGATGGTCCCTCCCAGTGGCGAAGTTCCCCCCCCACGAGGTAGGTCCGAAGCTCCACCGGGGCCGGGAGCAGGTGTTGGGGCGGGATATCCTCCGATGCGGGAAAGATGGTTGCGATTTTTTCACTGATGGTCATGGGAACCTCCTCCTGGACTCAAGGCAACAAGGAAAAGGGTAATGCAGACTCCCCGATAATCAAGGAGCCGGAGGCGCATACGACGCCATGCGGGAAATTTTTCCGTAATCTGGTAAAGTTACCGCAGACGTTGGAACCGCCTTCGGGCGGCGGGAGAGGAGGTGCGGCATGGGCGGAATCAAGAGGTTCGTTTTGTCGGCGCCATCGGCTACTGCTTTGGCGGTGCGGTGGTGTTGAACATGGCCCGTCAGGGCCTCGACCTCAAGGGTGTGGCGAGTTTCCATGGCAACCTCGCCACGGCAAAGCCGGCCGAGCCGGGCGCGGTCAAGGCGAAGGTCATGGCATTCAATGGGGGGGCAGACACGTTCATCCCCCCCGAACAGGAGGGAGCCTTTGCGGCCGAGATGACCAGGGCCGGCGCTGCCTTCCGGTTCTTCTCCTACCCGGGCGCGAAACACGCCTTCACGAACCCCGACGCCGATGTCTATGCCCGGAAATTCGGCCTCCCTTTCGCCTATGACGCCGCCGCCGACCGGGATTCGTGGGAGGAGATGAAGCGCTTCTTCCGACGGGTGTTCGGGCGATAGAGCCCTTGCGGCAACCGGATTGAAATTTACACGAACAGGATGGTCCACCTATGAACTTCATTCGCACACCTCTGCTTCTGGTTCTCACCGTCATCTCCCTTGTGGGCTGCGCCACCGCTGTCCCGGTACAGCCACCTCCCGCCGCCTTAAAGGTGCCCGTCGAGACGGTCGCCAAGGGAGTCGGCGGCGCCTACTCCGAGCCCGGAACCGATACTCAGCTCGTCTGGCCCCAGATCCGCGTCATTTCCGACCAAGGGGGATTTACAGCGTTCTGGAACTCGCTCCACCGGAACGTGACACCCCCGCCGCCGCTTCCTTCCGTCGATTTTTCGCGTAATGACGTGGTTGCCGTGGTGGACATGGTCCGGCCGACCGGTGGGTACGGCATCGAGGTCAAGGAGGCGCAGGAGGGTATGGATGCCATCTGGCTTACCATCATCCGGAGAACGCCGGGCAGGGGGTGCTTCACGGCCCAGTCACTGAGCCAGCCCTATCATCTGGTGGCCATCAGGAAAAGTGGCAAGCGCTGTATACCCAACTATGTCGATGTGACCTACTCCTGCCCCTAGCAGGTTGCTATGCTTGCAAGAAAGAGCTCGAAGAGTTCTTCGATGAAGGGGAGTTGGCCCACGAGCGCGTGGTCGCCATCCACCAGGAAGAGCCGTGCGCGGTTCCGCTGTGCGAAGCGGACGGCATTCTCCATGGGAATGACTTCATCGTGCATGCCGTGGATGACGTAGGTTCTCCCCGATGGGGTGGGGTCCGGTTCGGCGTAGCCGGGGAGGTAGACGGCCGGCGCCATGAGGAAGAGTCCCGCCGGCTTCACGGTCTGTGAGGCCACTGTTGCCACATATCCCCCCATGCTGGAACCGACGAGGACAAGGGTGCCCGTTTCGCCGGTGCACCGCTCCACGAGCCTGCCGACCCGGGCATCGGGGTCGGAGAGGTCGGTGTAGTCGATGCTTTCGACGGCAAAACCCTGCTTCCGTGCCACGGGGGCCAGGGCCGAAATCTTGGTTCCCCAGGGGCCGCTCTCCTTGCCGTGGGAGAAAATGACGAGCCTTCGGTTCACTGGGCCGCTCCGGAAAGGTCCGACTGGTCTCTTCTGGTCGCTCTGCTCATGCTTTTCAAAACGTCGCTCCTACGGTGTCAGAACATCTCGAAACTATCAGGTGCCGTGAGTGTAAGACATTTTAATGTCCCCCGGGGAAAATGCAAACTGTTTGCGGGAAACATCCCGCGCACCTCAAGTTTTGTGCCAGTTCACCGATACGTAACTGTGGGTATTTACATCGGTGGACAGCAATGAGGTTAAGGCAGGGCTGGAGATGTTCAATCGGTTGAGGCAAGGGATTTTCTGGGATGACGCCTGGGAGGTGCTCATCCGGCGGGATACGGTGGACCGCGAGACCCTCTGGCGCCCCTTTGGCGAGAAGGAGGGAAAGGTCTGGAGCGTGGGGGGCGACCCCTTCCATCCCTCCCTTCCGGTGGAGCAGCTGGACGCCATGCTTTCGGTCGTGGCCTCGTCTCCCCAGCATCTCTTCATCACCGTCACCGATTACCCCGAGTATTCTTTCCAGAGGCTCTACGCCACCTCGCCGGATTCCCCCTATCGCCTCCTGGAGGAGGACGATACCCTCAACAACCTCTGGTTCCTGGTCCGGATACGGGACCAGGAGGAGGCGGATCTCCGCGTCCCCGCCACTATTGCCCTCAAAAACTGCTGGGTGGCCGACGGGGTCCGGTGGCCCATGGTCGGCATCCTTGCCGAGCACCTTCGGGGAGGACTGGACCTGCGGCAGGTGAACAGCCTCTGCCTGGCCGGGTTCGGCGCCATCGACTGGGTGGTCTGCGGGGGGGCCGGGGATGGCGACGCTCCACACCATGCCGACTGGGCGCGGGATCTCCGCGATCAGGCAGAGGAACGCGGCATACCCTTCCTCTACACCGGGAGCGGAGGGCTTCTGGACGGACGGACCTGGGACGAGATTCCCCCCTTCAGGGGAGAACCCAACCACCTCCATATCTTTGACCACTGCCGCGCCAACCGCCGGGATGGCTCCATCCGGAGCGTAGCCGCCTGATACCCCACGCCCTGCCATTCCGGCACACCCTGCCAGCGATTTCCTTTTATTCCCTTCCTGGAGCACCATCCGTCGGTTGCGTTTCCCTCCACATTGCGTACAATGCCGTCGTGCGACTATGCGGAGGGCGAGGTTTTTCATGGATGAGCTGAAAGCGTTGGGATGGAGCGGCTGGTTTGCGGAAACGGCCCCCGAGGGGGGGGCGGATCCCGGCACCGTGGCGCGGGTGACGGCCGAGCTTCGGGGGGAGTATCGGCTGAGGGCCGCCGCGGGGGAGTTTCCGGCGCAGCTTGCCCCCCGACTCCGCAAGGGGGCTGCGGACCGCCTTGACCGCCCCATGGTCGGCGATTGGGTCGTCATTGAACCGGTGAACGGCGGGTCGGAAGTGACGATCCACGACATCCTGCCGCGCCGGACCCTCCTTGCCCGCCGTGGCGCGGGTGGCGGGGGCGAGGTGCAGCCCATTGCCGCCAACGTTGATCTGGTCTTCATCGTCATGGGGCTCGACGGCAACTACAACCCGAGGCGTCTCGAACGGTATCTGGTGGCGGCCCGGGAGAGCGGCGCGGAGCCGGTGGTCATTCTCAGCAAGGCCGATCTCTGTCCCGAGGCGGCGGAGCGGGTTGCGGAGGCGGCGGCCCTTGGCCCCGGCGTGCGGGTGGTTCCTGTCAGCTCTCTGGCCGGAGAAGGGGTATCAGCGGTGAGGGAAGTCCTGGCGCCGGGGGTGACCGCCTGCTTCGTCGGTTCCTCCGGGGTGGGGAAGTCGACCCTTGTCAACCGCCTTGCCGGGGAAGAGGTCATGGCCACCGGCGCGGTGAGGGAGCGGGACGCCAAGGGGCGCCACACCACCACCCACCGGCAGATGATCCTCCTCCCCTGCGGCGCCATCGTCATCGACACCCCCGGCATGCGCGAATTCGGCCTCTGGCAGGCGGGGGAGGGGCTTGACGCCTCCTTTCCCGAGATCGCCGAACTGGCCAAGGGGTGCCGGTTCCACGACTGCAGCCACGCCCACGAACCCGGGTGCGCGGTGCGCGATGCCCTGGCCGGCGGAGAGATCGACCCGGGGCGCTACGCCAGTTATCTGAAGCTCAGGAAAGAGGATGAGGAGGCCGCTGCCCGCGACGACGTGGCTGCCCGGCAGGAGCGGAAGGGGAAGGAACGGCGCATTGCCAAGGGGCGCCGGGTGGTTCTCCGGAAGAAAGGACAGTAGTAGGGCTCTCTTCTCTTACGCTACCCGCCCTGCCCGCATCACCAGGGGCCACGAGACCTGCCTGACAAGCGCCGGGTCCCCCCAGGCCGTCGCCAGGTTCTCCACCACCAGTTCCAACGGATCGTCCCCCCTAAGCCGCCGGTACTCCTTGACCGCAGACCACGTCTCGAAATATCCCATCAGGTGCCCCAGGTTCCATTCTGCCTTCATGGCGAAAGCCGGGGCCTCGATCTCGGCAAAGGGGAAGGGGAGGGTCCGGTAGCCGGCGTCCACGTGGGCCCGCTCGGGGGGCCAGTAGGGGCCTATGACGTCGCGGTAGAAGCGGCCTATGATCCGGTCGATCTCGTCATCGATGGCGAGGAGCCCGTAGGTGAAGGCGGCAAAGACGGCACCTCCCCGGGCCACCCGGTGCACCTCGGCGTAGAAGCGGCTGAAGTCGAACCAGTGGAGGGCCTGGGCAGCGATCACCAGGTCGACGCTGGCATCGGGGAGGCCGGTTTCTTCCGCCGGTGCCACCCGGTACTCTACTCGCTCGTGGGGAGTGGCGCTTTCGATTTGGGTGGCACTGGGGTCGACGGCGTAGACTCGAACGAAGTGTTCCGCCAGGGCTACCGATGCCTGGCCGGTGCCGCAGCCGCAGTCCAGGGCCGCGTCGCGCCGCGCCGGCAGTCCCGCCAGCCAGGCGAAGAGCTCGGGGGGATAGCCGGGGCGGTAGGAACGATAGACGTCCGATTTCTCGGAAAAATAGTCCTTGAATTGCTGTGCCATGGTGGTTTTACCTCTCAGTGAACCAACCGGCAAAGTCGATGACGCAACTCGTCTCGAAAACCGGGTGGGGACCGCAGGCGATGCCGGCTACCCTGAAGTCGGGGGCGAAGATGTTCTTCCGGTGACCCCGGTCAGGCACTCCGTCGTCGACGATGAGCTGCATCACCACGCGACGGGCATCGTCGGGACCGTAGCTGATGTTCTCGCCAATGGTGCTCTGCCACCGGCCGATCCGTTCGGCCCGGGCTCGCATCTCCATCCTGCCCGAGGCGTGGCCCAGGGCTCCCGTCCGCGCCTGCTCCCGGTTCAGCTCTGCGGCAACACGGGAGAGCCCTTCCGACCAAGTCAGCGGGGGAAGGGGGCGTTGCGCCTCCAGAAACCGCACCGCCTCGTCCACGGCCCGGGTACCCTCCCTGGTGATGTATCGAATCCTGCTGCCCGGCGGGATATGGTACGTTCCCGTGAACTGGGACCGGTAGACGCGCAGGTGTTCGGCGTAGGCCTTGGGGTTGGCCCGGGCCGCGTTCAGTTCGGCGAGCACCCCCCGCGCCAGATCATCCTCGGCCGAGGCCCGGAGCGGCAGGGCGCAGGCGATGGCCATGGCGGCGAGCATTGCCAGGGTTGCGCGCAGAGTGGTGAAAATCATGGAGTATCTTCCCGGTCATCGAGGGTGCGTTTCCTCAGTCTGCACAGGGCCATTACGCTCCCGGCAACGCCAAAGAGGGCCAGGGTGGATGGCTCTGGAGCCGGATAGACTTGCACCGAGCCTGTGCCGGCGAGAACCCAGGGCGAGGCCGGCTCCGGTGAAAAAAAGGCCGGATTGATCCCGAGGTCGCAGGAAAGGACCAACGGCGTTGCAGTACCTTTTTCCAGGTCGCCGGGGTTGAAGATGGGGGAGAGTCCGTGCCCCGTGGCATTGGTCAATACTTCCAGGCCGGCGAAGGCCTGGCCTATGAAGGCTCCGTTCAGCAACTCGGCCATGGTGACGGACTGGTTGGTATGACTGTAAAAATATCCCGAATTCCCAATCCCCGCGGAGAGAAAGGGGAGTCCGTCGGTTGCCCGGGCCACGCTGTCGGCAAGGGTTCCCCCCGTCGTGAAGCTGGTGGCGCTGTTCCCCTGGTCGAGCCAGAGGGCCAGAACCGCACCCGGGTCCAGGATGCTGGCAAGGTTGACAGTGCTTGAACCGACAGTAAATGCCCCCAGGTCAGGGTTGCCGTATTCCGTGTGCACTTGGAATGACGAAGGGTTGAGGGGATCGTATGCATACTGCCCGTTCACCAGATACGGTGGGATGCTCAGCACCTTATGGGCGTAAATCCCGGTCAGTTGCGACGTTGGGCCTGCCGTGAAAATCGTTTCCCCTCCCGCTACGATCCGGTTGACGGATATGATTCCCACCAAGTGATCTCCCGGCGCCAGTTCCAGTCCATTCTTCATGGTTCCGTTCGAATCGAAAAGGTTCTCCACATAACTGAAGCTGAGCGTGTTCAGCGTATGGGACTGGAAGGTTGTCGCCGATGCCGGCACGGTCGTGCCGGTCAACAGCCAAGTCGTGACCAAAAATGAAAAAATCCCTTTTTTCAACAGTATGCCCTCCTCTGCATGGTATGCCACGTTATGTGTCCTTGATGGTAAATCGCAAAGCGTCTTTCTGTATCATGAAACCATTTTTTATGAAAATATTATTATCTGATCCCGCGGAGAGGGGAGAATTCATTTCCGGAACGGGGGGAAATTACCGTTCCGCCAGGGCCAGCCTTACCCCCAGGGACAGGAAAACCCCCGCGGTCAACCAGTCAAAATACCGTGCGATCCGGGGGCGGGCCAGGATGAAGCTGCCGATGCTCCCGGCGAAGTAGCCGAGCAGGCAGAAGATTACCACGGACTGCACCATGAATATGAGTCCCAAGAGCAGCATCTGGAGGGGGACGCGGCCGGCGGTGGGGGCCACGAACTGGGGGAGGAACGCCAGGAAGAACATGGCCACCTTGGGGTTGAGCACGTTCATGATGAATCCCCGCCGGAACAGGGCCGCCGCGGGGAGGTCGTCAGTCGCCGAGAGCCTGATGGCGGACCGTTCCTTCAGGGTTTTGAAGGCCAGGTAGAGGAGGTATGCCGCGCCGGCGGACTTCACCACCGTGAAGGCAATGGCCGAGGAATAGAACACCGCCGAGATTCCAAAGGCCGCGGCCGTGGTGTGGACGGTGACGCCGCTGCACATGCCGAGGGCCGTGACGATGGCCGGCTTTCTCCCCCGGGCGACCCCCTGGGTCATGACGAAGATGTTGTCGGGGCCGGGGGCCACGGTCAGGGCGATGGAGGCGCCGAGGAAGCAGAGCAGGGTATAGAGGGACATGGGGGGTCCTTTCCGTGGGGGAGGGGCGGTCCTCACCCGTCATGCTGATGGCGAATGGCGGGTTCCTTCCGCATTCGTCCTGGTTATGTTTTTGTTCGGACAGGTGCCTGTTATAGCGGAGCGGCTTCCTCGGCGCAAGATGCTCTTTGGGGGTGTGATGTATTCGTAATGCCGGCAGTTAAAAAATTCCGTCGTGCCGATAACCGTGCTATAAGGGGTGCCCGCCGTATATTCCCCCAGCCCATAAAAATCAGAAAGGATGCGCCATGAGCGATATGCCAAAATGTCCACAATGCAGTTCAGAATACACGTACGAAGACGGAACCATGTATGTCTGTCCGGAATGCGCCCATGAATGGGGGAAAGAAACGGCGGCGGAGAGCGGGGACGGGAGCCGCGTGGTGCGTGACGCCCATGGCAATGTTCTCAGTGACGGTGACACGGTTACGGTGATCAAGGACTTGAAGATCAAGGGTTCGTCATCGGTGATCAAGGTCGGAACCAAGGCCAGGAATATCCGCCTCGTCGAAGGAGACCATGACATCGACTGCAAGATCGACGGGATCGGTGCAATGCAGTTGAAGTCGGAGTTCGTAAAGAAGGCGTAACCGACTGGTTTGCCTCCATTCAGGCCCGGGATGTAAACTGCACCCCTCCTTTTGCGTTATACTGATTACATTCGGCATACCATTCAAGGAGGATAACCATGAAGAGAATTCTCATTGCCGCTGCCGCCATCGCCATCTGGGGAATGCCCGCCATGAGCCAGGCAACGCCTGCCCGGCCCGGGGGGTATTTTTCCGGTTTCCTCGGGGTGAGCATCCCCCGGGACGCCGACGTTTCCGGCACCGATTCCGGTACATCCTTCAACGACCGGGTGGAGTTCGATCCCGGCATTGCCGTCGGTGGCACCGCCGGGTATGATTACGGCTTTCTCCGCCTGGAGGGGGAGCTTTCCTACCGGCATTCTGAGATCAAGTCCGTCACTGCTTCGGACGGGTACCGCTTCCACGGCGTGGATGGTGATCTCGGTGCGCTGGCGGTTATGGCCAACGCCTTTGTCGATATGCACAACCAGAGCCCCATTACCCCCTACGTGGGAGGAGGCGTCGGCTTCGCCGTGCTCAATCTGGGTAATACCACCAGTACTGAATTGGACCCCCTCTATGAGAAGGGGGACGACACCGTTTTCGCCTACCAGGCGGGAGCCGGGGTGGAGATAGCCCTCAACCCGATCATGTCCCTTGACCTGGGATATCGCTATTTCGGCACCTCAAAGGCCACCTTCGACGAAGGTGTGGTGACGGCGACCAAGTTCAGGTTCGAGAGCCACAATGCGCTGATGGGGCTCAGGGTCAAGTTCTAGATTTATTCGGTAGCGCCCGGAAAAGCCCGCCATGTGCGGGCTTTTCCGTTTGTGATAGGAACAACCATTCACTCTAAATTCCCTCCTTGACTTTGTAGACGACCGGTCTAATAATGATCCCCATGGATAAGAACGAAACGAGAGCAACCATCATCCGCATCGGCACCGACCTCATCGGCCGTCAGGGGTTCAACGCCACCGGCATTGATGCGGTGCTGAGGGAGGCTGGTGTACCCAAGGGCTCATTCTACTACTATTTCAGGAGCAAGGAGGAGTTCGGCCTGGCGGTGATTGACCACTTTGCCGAGCGCTACGACCAGCGGCTCGACACCTTCCTGAACGACGATGAGGTGACACCACTGAACCGGCTCCGTAATCTGCTGGAGAGCGGCCTGGCGCGCCTGGAGCAGAACCAGTGCGCCAAGGGATGCCTCATCGGCAACCTGGGGCAGGAGCTGGCCGACCAGAACGAACGCTTCCGGGCGAGGCTCGAAGAGGTGTTTACCTCGTGGAAGGAGCGCTACGCCGCCTGCCTGCGGGAGGCCCAGCGTGCAGGGGAACTCGCACCGGAGCTTGACCCGTCCGTGGTGGCGGGGTTCATTCTCTCCGGCTGGGAAGGGGCTGTCCTCCGGGCCAAGGTGATGAAGTCGCCCCAGCCCCTGCGGGATTTCATCGCCCCGCTTTTTGCAACGGTGCTGCGCGAGCAGGTGTGAAAATTTTTTTCGGCAACTAGACGACTGGTCTAATTTGAGAAGGGGAGGGGAGCATGGGAAACTCGGTATTCAAGGCGCTGGTGGTGGAGAAGACCCCCGAGAAGCAGTTCGTGCGGGAGATCCGCGAGCGGAGCATCGACGACCTGCCGGCCGGCGACCTGATGGTGCGGGTCCACTACTCCTCCCTCAACTACAAGGACGCCCTTTCGGCCACGGGGCACCCCGGGGTGACGCGGCAGTACCCTCACACTCCCGGCATCGACGCGGCGGGTGAGGTGGTCTCCTGCGAAAGCGGTGCCTTCGCCCCGGGCGACAAGGTTGTTGTCACCGGCCACGACCTGGGGATGGAAACCGACGGCGGCTGGGGGCAATACATCCGCATCCCGTCGGCGTGGGCGGTGCGGCTGCTCGAGGGGTTGACGCTGCGCGAAGCCATGGCCCTCGGCACCGCCGGTTTCACGGCGGCCCTGTCGGTGCTGAAGCTGGAGCGGGCCGGGGTGAGGCCCGATGACGGCGATATCCTCGTGACCGGCGCCACCGGCGGGGTGGGGAGCATCGCGGTTTCCATCCTCTCCCGGGCGGGCTATCGGGTGACGGCAGCCACCGGCAAGGAGTTCGACGAGGATTTTCTCAAGGGGCTCGGCGCGACAGCCGTGATCGGCCGTGACGACGTGACGGCCGGCGCGGAGAAGGCACTCCTGGCCGAGCGCTGGGCCGGTGCGGTCGATGTGGTCGGCGGCCAGACCCTGGCTGCGGTCCTGAAGAGCACGAAGTACGGCGGTACGGTCACCTGCTGCGGGCTCGTGGGGTCGCCGGAACTGCCGATGAACGTCTACCCGTTCATCCTGCGGGGGGTGAGCCTTCTGGGGATCGATTCGGTCCAGTGCCCCCGGGGGCTTCGCGAGGAGGTCTGGCAGCGGCTTGCCACCGCTTGGAAGCCCTCCCGGCTCGACGAGATGGTGACGGAGTGCACCCTGGCGGGGCTGGAGGTGATGACCCAGGCGATTCTCCATGGGGGGATCACGGGGCGTGTCGTGGTTAACCTGCTGGAGAGCTGAAAATCTGATTTGCGAGAGGAGAATACCATGAAGCAATCCCTGGGGGCCAAGACCCTCCTTTTTCCGGCTCCTGTCTTGATGGTCGGCACCTATGACCACGAGGGGAAGCCAAATCTGATGAATGCCGCTTGGGGCGGAATCTGTTGTTCCCAGCCCCCGTGCGTTGCGGTATCCCTGCGCAAGGCGACCTATTCCTACGCTTCGATCGTGGAGCGCAAGGCCTTCACTATTGGAACTCCGTCGGAAACCGCCATGAAGGCGGCCGATTACGTCGGCATTGTCTCGGGGCGCGACACGGATAAATTTGCCGCTACTGGACTTACGCCGGTAAAAAGTGAACTTGTGGATGCCCCCTACGCGGCGGAGTTCCCCTTCGCCCTTGAGTGCCGGCTGCTTCACACCCTGGAAATCGGCCTTCACACCCTGTTCGTCGGCGAAATCGTGGACGTTAAGGCGGACGCCGAGGTGCTCGGCGACGACGGCCTCCCCGACATCCTGAAGCTCAAGCCCCTCGTCTTTGACACTGGCCATCGGGGTTACCACGGTGTTGGTCCGCTGCTGGGCAAGGCGTTTGCCGTGGGGAAAGAGCTATGAATTCGCCCAAGGGGCTGAAGGGGTAGGTGCCCATGGAATCACGGGAACACCGGGCGGGAAAACTCCTGCTGCTCGCCTGCGTCATCAGCTTTGTCTGTTTCTTCGGCTCCTACATGAGGATTCCGATCGTCCCCCTCTTTGCCACGTCGCTGGGGGCGGACACGGCGCAGGTGGGACTCATCAACAGCGCGTTCATGCTGATGGCGGGAGCGCTCTCCATTCCCTCGGGACTCGTCTCCGATCGACTGGGGCGGCGGATACCGCTCCTGGGAGGGCTGATCCTCCTGGCCGGCTCGTCGTTTCTCCTCTACTGGAGCAACACCCCCCTGCAGATGGGGGGGATCTATCTCCTCTTCGGCATCGGGCTGTCGGCCTTCTCGCCGACCCTCATGTCGTACGTGGCCGACGTTACCCCGCCGGAGGTGCTGGGTCAGGCCTACGGCTGGTACACCATGGCCCTGTACGGCGGCATGACTCTCGGCCCCGCTGCCGGCGGTTTTCTCGGCACGGCGCTGGGGCTTCGGCCGGTCTTTCTCGTGGCGGGGGGGCTGATCTTCGCCATGTTCGTCGTGGCACTCATCTTCCTCCCCGCACCTTCCCCGGACCAGGCACGCGGCGTTGCCCGTCCCGCCATCCTGCCGGCCCTTACGGGGCTCATGCACAACCGCCGGCTCGTCGCCTGCCTCGTCGCAACACTCGGCACCTGCTTCGGTTTCGGCATGTTCGTCACCTTCATGCCTCTTTACATTCGGAGCCAGGGGATGCATTCGGGACACGTGGGGTTTGTCTTCGCGGCCCAGGCCCTGGCTAACGCCATTTCACGCCTCCCCTCGGGGAAACTGAGCGACCGGGTGGCTGACCGGAGTATCCTGGTAACTGGAGGGCTTGCCATTTTCGCCCTGGCCCTCGCCTCCTTCGGCCTCTGCCGGTCCGTGGTCCCGCTCATGGGGGCCGCGGCGGTCATGGGGATCAGTATGGGGGTCGCCTTCACCGCCGTCTGTGCGCTGATCGCCGATGTGGTGCCCCGGGAGCAACGGGGGCTCGCCATGGGCTGCTACAATACCTGCGTTTACGTCGGGATGATGCTCTGCGCCGCCGGCATGGGGGCTTTCATCCGGGAGGAAGGCTTCAGGATCGGTTTTTTCCTGAATGGCGTGGTCGGGGTGGCGACGTTGCTGCTTTTCGTCACCCTCTACCGTCGGCCCGAGCCGGCAGCAGCATGAAGGAGGTCGAGATGGAGGAAGCACTACGTGCCGAGGTCGGACGTTTTGTGGCGGAGAGCCCGGAAAACCGCTTCCCTGATGACAGCGGACCCTACTTCGACGACCCCCTCGTGGGCTTCGCCGCAGCCGATGACCCCCTCTTCACGGACTACAAGCACATCATCGGCGACTTTCACCTGACCCCGACAGAGCTGCTGGACGGGGCGGCAACGGTCATCGTCTGGGTCCTGCCGGTCACGGAGGGAACGCGGATGAGCAACCGCCTGGAAAGCCAGTGGCCCTCCCGCAGGTGGGCCCTCACCCGGACCCACGGCGAGGCCCTGAACGGCGCGCTCCGGCGGCATCTGGTGGCGTACCTGGAGGGGATCGGCCACCGGGCCGTGGTGCCCCAGTACGCCCCCGCCTGGAAGGAATTCGCCGCTACCCCCGTGGGGATCGCCTCCACCTGGTCCGAGCGCCACGCCGCCTACGCGGCCGGACTCGGCACCTTCAGCCTTTCCGACGGCCTCATCACCGAGCGGGGGATAGCCCATCGCGTGGGGAGCGTCATTACCGACCTCACGTTGCCTCCTACTCCGCGCACCGCGCCGGATCACCGCCACAACTGCCTCTGGCACCGGGAGGGGACCTGCGGCGTCTGCATCGGCCGCTGCCCCGTGGGGGCCATCACCTTCAACGGCCACGACAAGTCCCGGTGTCGGGATTACGTCTACGGCGCCGTTCCCGAGGCGGTGGGCGAACGCTACGGTGTCCCCTATACCGGCTGCGGCCTCTGCCAGACCCGCGTACCCTGCGAGTCGGCGGTACCCCGCGGAAGAAAGTAATAATTTTTTCTGGACAAGACGTGGCTGATTAATTAAAAATGGAATGAACGTTCATTCTGTTGTTGTAGACAAAGAGGTCTGCCATGTCGAAAGTAGAAAAGCGCGACGAGATAGTCCGTGCGGCCCTTGAGCTCATCGCCGAGCACGGCTTCCACGGAGCCCCCATGGCCATGATCGCCGACCGGGCAGGAGTAGGGGCCGGGACGATCTATCGCTATTTCGAAAACAAGGATGTGCTGATCAGGGAACTCTATCGGGATATGGAAGGAAGGATCTATCCGTTCATCACCGAGGGGTACGTGGAGGTTAAGGCATTTCGGGAACGGTTCATTCATCTCGGTTCGGCACTCCTGCGGTACTTCATCGAAAACCCCCTCGATTTCCGGTACCTGGAGCAGTTCCATAATTCTCCGTACGGCCTGGAATACCGTCGGGACCGGCTCCTTGGGGAACGGGAAGGGTGCGACGTCTACCGGGAACTGTTTGATACGGGGATTGCCCAGCAGGTCCTGAAGGATGTTCCCTTGCCAATACTCTTTGCCCTGGCATTCGGCCCGCTTCTTTCCGTAGCTCGGGACCACATTCTCGGGTTCATCGTGCTGGACGATCTCCTTATCGCCCGGACCATTGAGGCCTGCTGGGACGCAGTCAGGCGCTAGTGTGAGTCAGTTTGAGAATGAATATTCATTCAAATACCGTGAAGAGGTGTCTATGCAAGCCATGTACAGAACACGACTGATTACCGTTGCGGGGCTTCTTGCCATCGGGATGATGGTGGGAGGGTGCGGCAAGAAAACCAACGGCGCCCCTCCTCCCAGCGGTCCCCCCGAAGTGGGAGTGGTTACGATTCAGCCCCAACGGGTGGAGCTGACGACTGAGTTGCCGGGCCGCACCTCGCCTCACCTGATCGCCGAGGTCCGTCCCCAGGTCAGCGGCATCATCCAGAAACGCCTCTTCACCGAGGGATCCGACGTGAAGGCGGGGCAGGTCCTGTACCAGATTGACCCCTCCACTTATCAGGCGGCCTTTGCCAGCGCCAAGGCGACCCTTGCCCGGACGGAAGCCAATCTCATCCCGGCGCGCCTCAAGGAAGAGCGCTTCCGTGATTTGGTGAAGATCAAGGCCGTGAGCCAGCAGGACTACGACGACGCCAACGCCGCCCTCAAGCAGGCCGAGGCCGACGTCGCCTCTGCCAAGGCAGCGGTTGAGACGGCCCGCATCAACCTGGGCTACACGAAGGTGACCGCCCCCATCTCCGGCCGGATCGGCCGTTCCACCGTGACCGACGGGGCTCTGGTGACGGCCAACCAGCCCACGGCCCTGGCCACCATCCAGCAGCTCAGTTCCATGTATGTGGATGTCACCCAGTCCAACGCCGATCTGTTGAAGCTGAAGCAGAACCTGGCCAGCGGACTGATGAAACACGACGGTGCCGCCCAGGCGCGGGTCAAGCTTCTGCTGGAGGACGGCAGCCCCTATCCGCTGTCGGGAACTCTGAAATTCTCGGAAGTCACCGTTGACCAGAGCACCGGTTCCATCACCCTGCGGGCGGTCTTCCCGAACCCGAAGCAAATCCTCCTGCCGGGGATGTTCGTGCGGGCCATCGTTGAGGATGGTGTCAGCGAGCAGGCGATCCTGGTCCCCCAGCGGGGCGTCACCCGTAACCCGAAGGGCGATGCCACGGCTCTGGTGGTGGGGGCCGAGAACAAGGTGGAGTCACGGGTCATCAAGGTCGCCCGGACCGTTGGGGACAACTGGCTGGTGAGCGACGGGCTCAAGGCCGGTGATCGGGTCATCCTGGAAGGGATTCAGAGGGCAAAGCCGGGCACGCCGGTCAAGGCGGTGCCGTTTGGGGTAAAGCCGGAGACGGCTCCAAGCGGAGCCCAGCAGCCGGCCGCGGTAGCCCCCAAAGAGAAGTAGTACAGAGTTCCTTCTCCCCGTGGGAGAAGGTGGCCGAAGGCCGGATGAGGGGGATAGAGGAGGCCTTTGAGTCCTTTCCCCCTCACCCTAGCCCTCTCCCTCAGGGAGAGGGGACAGTTTAATCGACTCCAAGGAGCTCTTCCATGTCCCGCTTTTTCATAAACCGACCCATCTTTGCCTGGGTAATCGCCATCATGGTCATGCTGGCAGGCCTCCTGGCGATCAAGACCCTGCCGGTCTCCCAATACCCTCCCATCGCACCGCCCCAGATCACCATCAACGCCATGTATCCCGGCGCCTCGGCCCAGACGGTGCAGGATACGGTAACCCAGGTGATCGAGCAGAAGCTGAACGGGATCGACAACCTGATCTACATGTCCTCCTCCAGCGACTCGGCCGGCGCCGTGGCCATCAACCTGACCTTCAAGGCCGGCACCGACCCGAACATCGCCCAGGTGCAGGTGCAGAACAAGCTGCAGCTCGCCACGCCGCTCCTCCCTCAGATCGTCCAGAAGCAGGGGATTCAGGTGGTCAAGTCCACCAAGAACTTCCTCCTGATCGTCGGGGTCGTGTCGGAGGACGGCTCCATGGACCGCCCGGCCCTGACCGACTATCTGGTTGCCAACGTCCAGGACACCATCAGCAGGACGGAAGGGGTCGGCGAGGTGACGGTCTTCGGCTCCCAGAACGCCATGAGGATCTGGCTCAACCCGGCCAAGCTCAACAACTACCACCTCACCACCAACGACGTCATCGCTGCGGTGCAGGCCCAGAACGCCCAGGTGTCAGCCGGCCAGTTCGGCGGGAACCCGGCGCCCCCGGGACAGCAGTTGAACGCCACCATCACGGCCCGCACCCTCCTCCAGACCCCGGAGCAATTCAACGCCATCATCCTGAGGGCCAACCCCGACGGTTCCACGGTGAAGCTGAAGGATGTGGCCGAGTGTAAGATCGGCACCGAGAACTACGATATCGAAGCCCGTTTCAAGGGAAAACCGATGGGGGGGATGGCGCTGCGCCTGGCCGCCGGTGCCAACGCCCTGGATACCGCCGACCGGGTCAAGGCGAAGATGGCGGAACTGTCGAAATACTTCCCCGCCGGCATGCAGTTGGTCTACCCCTATGACACCACCCCCTTCGTCAAGATCTCCATTGAAGAGGTGGTCCAGACCCTGATAGAGGCGGTCTTCCTCGTCTTCATCATCATGTTCCTCTTCCTGCAGAACATCCGGGCCACCCTGATCCCCACCATCGCCGTTCCGGTCGTCCTGCTCGGCACCATGGGGGCGTTGTCGGCCGCCGGCTTCTCCATCAATACCCTGACCATGTTCGCCCTGGTCATCGTTATCGGCCTCCTGGTGGACGACGCCATAGTCGTTGTCGAGAACGTGGAGCGGATCATGTCCGAGGAGGGGCTTTCGCCCCACGACGCCACCGTCAAATCCATGGGGCAGATCACCAGCGCTCTCTGGGGGATCGCCACTGTACTGACGGCGGTCTTTCTGCCGATGGCCTTCTTCGGCGGTTCCACCGGCGTCATCTATCGCCAGTTCTCGATTACCATTATCTCCGCCATGATCCTCTCGGTGATGACGGCCCAGATTCTGACGCCGGCCCTCTGCTCCACCCTGCTCAAGCCGGTGGAGAAGGGGCATGAGGCGTGCGAGACCGGCTGGTTCTGCGGATTCTTCCGCTGGTTCAACAAATGCTTCAACTGGGGTAGAGGCAAATATGAAGGGATCGTCGGCCGTTCATTCGGCAGGCCGGTGCGCTACCTGGTGATTTACGGGGTCATCGTGGCGGCCATGGCGTTCTTCTTCCTGCGCCTTCCCACCGCATTCCTCCCCGACGAGGACCAGGGGTTCATCGTCTGCCAGGTTCAGCTCCCTGCAGGGGCTGCCCAGGAGCGGACCATCACGGTGCTCGAGCAGCTTGAACACCACTTCCTGGAGAAGGAGAAGAAGTCGGTGGAGACGATCATCACCGTTGCCGGCTTCAGCTTTGCCGGCCGGGGCCAGAACATGGGGCTTGCCTTTGTCAGGCTCAAGGACTGGAAGCTGCGTCCGACCCCCGACATGAAGGCGCCGGCCGTTGCCGGACGGGCCATGAAGGCTTTCTCGCAGATCCGCGACGGCCTCGCCTTTGCCTTTTCACCGCCGGCGGTGGTGGAGCTGGGCCAGGCCAACGGCTTCGACTTCCAGTTGCAGGACCGTGCCGGCCTTGGCCATGAGAAGCTGATGGAGGCCCGCAACCAGCTCCTCGGCATGGCCATGAAGAACCCCAAGCTGATCGCGGTGCGCCCCAACGGGCAGGATGATTCGCCCCAGTTCAAGCTCGACATCGACGACGTGCGGGCCGGGGCCCTGGGGGTCAACCTGGCCGATGTCAACAGCGTACTGGCCACGGCCTGGGGAAGCTCCTACGTCAACGACTTCATCGAGAACGGCCGGGTGAAGAAGGTCTATCTCCAGGCTGAACCCAGGTCCCGCATGCTGCCGGAGGATATCAACAGCTGGTACGTGAGCAACAGGAACGGCGAGATGGTGCCGTTCTCGGCGTTCGCCACCGCCCACTGGAAGTACGGCTCGCCGCGCCTGGAGCGTTACAACGGCATTCCGTCCGTGGAGATCATGGGGCAGGCGGCGCCCGGGGTGAGCACCGGCGAGGCCATGGTCGAGATGGAGAAGATGGCGGCCCAGCTTCCGCCGGGGATCGGTTACGAGTGGACCGGACTCTCCTACGAGGAAAAACAGGCCGGCAAGCAGGCCCCGGCCCTCTACGCCATCTCGCTCCTGGTGGTGTTCCTCTCCGTGGCGGCCCTCTACGAGAGCTGGACCATTCCCTTCGTCAACCTGCTGATGCTTCCCCTCGGCCTGGTGGGGGCGGTTACCGCGGTGAAGCTGCGGATGCTCCCCAACGACGTCTACCTCCAGATCGGTCTCCTGACCACCGTGGGCCTGTCGACCAAGAACGCCATCCTGATCATTCAGTTCATCAAGGAGCAGATGCACCAGGGGCATGAACTGGTGGAGGCGACTCTGGCGGCGGTGAAGATCCGGCTGCGGCCGGTCATCATGACCTCGCTGGCCTTCTTCTTCGGCACCCTGCCGCTGGCACTCACCAAGGGGGCCGGGGCCGCGGCCCAGAACGCCATCGGCACCGCCGTGACCGGGGGGCTCCTCTCGGCCACCTTCATCGACCTGATCTTCATTCCGTTCTTCTTTGTGATGGTGTCGAAAGCCTTTGCCAGAAAAAAGCAGCCTTCCGTACAGCCGGCCGCTGAAGCAGCATCGGAGGTGAATTGAATATGGGAAAATTCGAAATAACACGGAGCAACGGAGCAATGGAGGGGAAATTGGATCCTGCGGCACAATTTTACCTCCATACCCAACAGCGGTCGCCGAGTTCGAGCGGTTCCACGTCGAAGCCTTTCTCTGTTGCTCAGTTGCTCTGTGTTTCAATTATGACTTTGACCCTGGCCGGCTGCACCACCATGGCCCCCAAATATGAGCGTCCCGCCGCACCCGTTTCGGCCGCATGGCCGGAAGGCCCGGCGTACAAGGAGACTGGTGCCAGGTCCGGGAAGCCGGTGGCCGACATCCCCTGGCAGGAGTTCTTCGTGGACGAAAAGCTGCGGAAGCTGATTGCCCTGGCCCTGGAGAACAACCGGGACCTGCGGGTTGCCGCTCTCAATATCGAGCGCTCCCGGGCGCAGTACCAGATTCAACGCTCTGATCTCTTTCCGAAGGTGGACGCCACCGCCGATGGCAGCGTCCAGAGAATCCCACAGGATCTCTCTGCTACCGGCCAGGCCCGCACCGTCGACCAGTACAGCGTCGGTCTTGGGGTCAGTTCCTATGAGCTGGATCTCTTCGGTCGGGTGCGGAGCCTCAAGGACCAGGCGCTGGAGCAGTACCTGGCCACGGAACAGGCCCGCCGCAGTGTGCAGATCAGCCTGGTGGCCGAGGTGGCCTCCAACTACCTGACCCTGGCCGCCGACCGGGAACGGCTGAAGCTGGCTCAGGATACGCTGGCGAGCCAGCAGTCCTCCTACAACCTCACCAAGAGTCGCTTCGAGGCCGGTGTCTCCTCGTCCCTCGATCTCAACCAGGCGCGGACCAGCGTGGAGTCGGCCCGAGTGGACATAGCCCGCTACACGACGCTGATAGCCCAAGACGTAAATGCCCTCAATCTCGTGGTGGGATCGCCGGTGTCGACGGCGCTCCTCCCCGCGGCCCTCACCGAGAACCTTTCCGCCATGAAGGATGTGGCGCCGGGGCTGCCATCCGACGTGCTGCTGCGCCGTCCTGACATCCTCCAGGCCGAGAACCTCCTAAAGGGGGCCAACGCCAACATCGGCGCGGCCCGGGCCAACTTCTTCCCCCGCATTACCCTGCTTTCAAGCGTCGGTTTCGGGAGCGACGAGTTGACGGGGCTCTTCTCCGGGAATTCCTTCACCTGGAACTTTGCGCCGCGGATAACGCTGCCGATCTTCACCGCCGGAGCGAACCAGGCCACCCTCAAAGTGGCGAAGGTTGACCGCGACATCGCCGTGGCCCAGTACGAGAAGGCGATCCAGACTGCCTTCCGGGAAGTGGCCGACGCCCTGGCCCAGCGGGGAACCATCGACGATCAGCTCTCGGCCCAGCAGTCCCTCACCGACGCCACCTCCGAGAGCTACCGCCTCTCCCAGGCACGGTACGAAAAAGGAGTCGACAGCTACCTCCAAGTGCTCGATTCCCAGCGGGCCCTCTACGGAGCCCAGCAGAACCTGATCGGCGTCCGCCTGGTCCGCCTCCTTAACGTGGCGACCCTCTACAAAGTGTTGGGGGGCGGCGCTCTCGGGCAAGAGTAAGTTTCCGCTTCAAAAGTATGGTTATCCAGGGCCGTGCTGTCGCTTCCGAATCTTCGGGGGCGGCAGCACGGCTTTTCGGTTTCGGACGGTTTCCAGCGGAGCAGGAATGCGGAAAGAGATTAATGGAAAACTGTGTGAATTTTTTCTGACGGGAAAGGAGAGGTCCGTAAACGTTACAGCGGCATGCCGAGCCGGCGCATCTTCTCCACCAGGGTGGTCCGGTTCAGGTTCAGAAGCGCCGCGGCCCGGGCCTTGACACCGTCGGTGAGGGCCAGGGCGTCGGTGATCATGCTCCGCTCGATTTCGGCGATCACTTTCACGAGGTCGACACCCCGTTCGGTGACCCGGGTGAGGGATTCCTCGCGGATGTTGGGGGGGAGGTCGTGGAGGGTGATGGTGTCTGCCTCGGTGAGGGCCACGACCCGCTCCATGACGTTCTCCAGTTCCCGCACGTTCCCTCCCCATCGATACCCTTCAAGGGCCTCCACCGCTTCCGTGGCGAGGGTCATCCGGCGGCGCTGCATCTCTTTGCAGTACTTGGCGAGAAAGTGCTTCGCCAGGGGGAGGATGTCCTCGACCCGGTCCCGGAGTGGCGGCAGGCCAAGGGGGATGACGTTGAGCCGGTAGTAGAGGTCTTCGCGGAAGGTCCCCTTCTTCACTTCCTCGGCCAGGTCCAGGTTGGTGGCCGAGATGATCCGCACATCGATCTTTATGGGACGGGTGGAGCCGACCCGCTCCACCTCCTGTTCCTGCAGGACCCGCAGGAGTTTTGTCTGGAGCTGCAGCGGCATGGTCCCGATCTCGTCCAGGAAGATGGTGCCGCCGTTGGCCGCCTCAAACTTGCCGATCTTGTCCCTCACCGCGCCGGTGAAAGCCCCCTTCACGTAGCCGAACAGTTCCGACTCCAGGAGATTCTCCGGTATGGCGCCGCAGTGGACGGCGATGAAGGGGCGGTCGCGCCGGGAGCCGTTGAAGTGGATCGCCTTGGCCACGATCTCCTTGCCGGTCCCCGACTCGCCGGCGATGAGGACCGTGGAGTCGGTCTTGACGATCCGCTTCATGAGGGCGAAGACCTGCTGCATGGACGGCGAGGCGCCGATGATGTTGGCGAACTCGAATTTGTCCCGGAGTTGTTTCCTGAGGTAGACGTTTTCGGAGAGGAGCTGGTGCTTCTCAACGGCCTTGGCGATGATGATCCTGAGTTCGTCGACGTTGAGGGGCTTGGTGATGTAGTCGTAGGCCCCCTCCTTCATGGCCCGCACGGCGGTTTCGGCGGAGGCGTGGCCGGTGATGAGGATCACCTCGGTGAGGGGGGAATCGTTCTTGACGTCTTTGAGGATGTCGATGCCGTTGGTGTCGGGAAGGAAGAGGTCGGTAATGATGATGTCGAACTTGTCCCGAGCAAGGTGCTGGGCCGCTTCCCGCCCCGATGCCGCCCCAGTGACGTGGTGGCCGGCATTCCTGAGGATGAGGGTGAGAGCTTCGCGCCCCGATTCTTCGTCATCGATGAGGAGGATGCGGGTCCGTTCTTTCATTGGTGCCTCCCGTGAGCAGGTTTGATACATAGCACCAATGGGTCGCCCTTGGCAAGCCTCCCGTCACGTTGACTGCCGCGCCACTCCGGGTATACTGTGAGCGTATGCATCGGATAATTGTGCTCTGTATCCTCTTGTGCTGTCTGCTGCCAGCCGTCGCCCTCCCTGCCGATTCGGCAACGGTGCGGGTGCTGGGCGTCCGCTCGGCCATTAATCCCGTTACCGCTTCGTTTCTCAAGCGGAACCTCGCCGACGCCGCCCGCAGGGGAGACCGCCTCGTCATCATCGAAATGGACACCCCCGGCGGCCTCGATACTGCCATGCGGGAGATCGTGAAGGATATCCTCGCGAGCCCGGTGCCGGTGGCGGTCCACGTGGCCCCGTCGGGGGCGCGGGCCGCATCGGCCGGCGCCATCATTTGCCTGGCGGCCGACATCTGCGCCATGGCGCCCGGAACCACTATCGGCGCGGCCCATCCCGTTTCCATCGGCGAGAAGCAGGACAAGGTCATGGAAGAGAAGGTGGTGAACGATGCCGAGGCCTACGCCGAGGGGCTCGCGAACCGGCGGGGGAGAAACGCCGCCGTGGCGCGGCAGATGGTGCGGGAGAGCCTGTCGCTCTCCGCTGAGAAGGCCCTTGAACAGAAAGTGGTAGATCTGATCGCCGCCGACCGGGCCTCGCTCCTGGCCCAACTGGAGGGGCGCCGGGTGGCCCGCCCCGGCGGAGACGTGGTCCTCGGGCTTGCCGGCGCCGTTGTCCGGGAGGAGCCGATGACAGCGAGGGAGCAGATCCTCGATGTCATCGGCAATCCCAACGTCGCCTACATCCTGATGATGCTCGGGTTCCTCGGGATCTTTTTTGAGCTCTCCAATCCGGGGGTGATCCTTCCCGGGGTGATCGGCGGCATCTCCCTTATCCTCGCCTTCTTTGCCTTTCAGACTCTGCCGGTGAACTACGCCGGCGTGCTCCTCATCCTCCTCGCGCTCATCCTGTTCATCGCCGAGATCAAGATCGTTTCCCACGGAATGCTGACGGTCGGAGGGGTCATCGCCATGGTACTCGGGTCGCTGTTGCTGTTCGAATCGCCGGAGCCGTACCTACGGGTGTCGTGGCAGGTTATCGCCATCACGGTGATCGCCGTCTCCGCCTTTTCCGTCTTTGCCGTCACCATGGCGGTCAGGGTCCACCGCCGCAAGCCCACTACCGGCGGCGAGGGGCTCCTGGGGGAGAGCGGCAAGGCCCTTTCCGCCATCTCTCCCGAGGGGAGGGTCTTCATCCACGGCGAGTACTGGGACGCCTGGAGCGACGAGCCCCTTGCCGAGGGGGACAGGGTGACGGTAGTGGCGGTTGAGGGGATGCGGGTTAAGGTCAGAAAGACCGGGGACCGGTGATCGGGGACCGGGAAAGGCCTTTAGGCAAGGACTGCCATGTGATGCTGTCATTATTGCGTAATTCCGTCCCTTGATCTTGATTTCGATTTTTGCCGGTCCCCGGTCCCGGGTCCCGGCCTCAACAGGAGGCTTCCATGTTCGACATCTTCAACTACGTGCCGGTGGTATTCATCCTCATCCTGCTGATCATGTTCGCAGCCAGTGCCATCCGGGTCCTTCCCGAGTACGAGCGGGGGGTTCTCTTCCGGCTCGGGCGCCTTGCGGGCGTTCGGGGTCCGGGGCTCTTCTTCATCATTCCGGGGATTGACAAGCTGGTGAGGGTGTCGCTGCGGATCGTGGCCCTGGATGTCCCCCCCCAGGATGTCATCACCCACGACAACGTGACGGTGAAGGTGTCGGCGGTCATCTATTTTCGGGTCATGGAGCCCCAGAAGGCCATCGTGGAGGTGGAGAACTACCTCTACGCCACGAGCCAGCTGGCCCAGACCACCCTGCGGAGCGTTCTGGGGCAGGTGGAGCTGGATGAGCTTCTGGCAAACCGGGAGAAAATCAACAAGGAGCTCCAGGAGATCCTCGACCGGCACACGGGGCCATGGGGGGTGAAGGTGACCGCCGTGGAGGTGAAGAACATCGACCTCCCGCAGGAGATGCTCCGGGCCATTGCCAAGCAGGCCGAGGCGGAGCGGGAGCGGCGCGCCAAGGTCATCCATGCCGACGGCGAATTCCAGGCGTCGGAGAAACTGGCCCAGGCGGCGAAGGTTCTGGCCGCCGAACCCACGTCGCTGCAGCTGCGCTACCTCCAGACCCTGACCGAGATCGCGGCGGAAAAGAATTCCACCACCATCTTCCCGATACCGATCGACCTCATCAAGATGTTCCTGGAAAAGATGGGAGACAGGAACGGGTAAGCTGTCGAGGGCGGAAAGGAAAAGGCCGCGTCCGGATCGTCCGGCGCGGCCTTTTCTGTTTTCTGGGAAGAGTTGCGGTTACTTGGAGAGGATCTCGACCTTCCCCTTCTTCCTCAGCTCATCCACGTACTCGCCAATCCCGGCCTGCACCTTCTGCTGGGTGAGGAACTGGACGATCCGCTCCTTGGCCTCCTCGAAGGGGACGGTTTCAGCATCCTTCTTCTCGGCCAGCTTGATGATGTGGTAGCCGAACTGGGTCTCCACCACGTCGCTCACCTCGCCCGGCTTGAGGTTGAAGGCGGTCTTCTCGAACTCGGGAACCATCTGCCCCTTGCCGAAGAAGCCCAGATCACCACCCTGGGCGGAACTGGGGCAGGAGGATTCCTTCTTGGCCAGTTCGGCAAAATCGGCGCCACCCTTCAGTTGCTTGAGCAGGGCCTCTGCCTTCTCCTTGGCCTTTTTCTTCTCTTCCGGAGATGCCTTCTGATCCGCACTCACGAGGATGTGGCTGGCGCGGACCGCTTCCTCCCGGCGGAACTTGTCCTTGTTGTCGTTGTAGAATTTCTTCGCCTCGTCGTCCGTGATCTTGGTGTTGGCGACGATCTTCGTCTCAATCAGGTTGCCGATGACAATGTCTTCCCTGGTGAAGGTCTCGACCTCCTTCTCGGTCATGTTCATCTCCTTCAGGGCCTTCTCGTAGTCGGCCTGGGACTTGAAGCGGGCCTTGTGCTCGGCCACCTTTTCCTGGATCTTCTTGTCCAGATCCTTGATCTCCTGCTTCTTGCCGGCCTGGAAGAGGAGTTCCTTGGCGATGAGCTGGTTGAGGGCCGCTTCCTCAACCTTCTTCGACATCTCGTCGTTCATGGCGGCACTCGCCATCTGGTTCCGGGAGAGGATGATCTTCTTCGCCCGCTCCAGTTCGGCTCTGGTGATGTCGACGCCGTTCACCCGGGCAACCGCTGTCGTGGCAGACGGGGCCTCACCCGCCTTCGCGTCCGCCTTGGCTGCGGGGGCAGCGTTCGCCCCGGCAGTGCCGGCAAGAAGGGCGATCGCCGAGAGGGCGATGATCTGTCTGCGGGCTGTTTTGAATACGTTCATGCGGTGTTATCTCCTTGGCTGAAATGAAAGCACGATAGATCGTACCACCCCTTGACGGGGTTGTTAAGGGTAAATTTTACTGTCTTCAGGCGGTTTTGCAACCAGGTAAAACAAAAGTTTATTCTTGACAACAATTGTTCGATTTGTTTTTATGCAGGAACTATAAATGTGCGCATAACTATTCAAAATAACGAAATAATTTTAGTTTGAATAAAGTTTTACCTTGCTTGTAGATGTTTTATTTTACGTAAAAACACTGGGGAGGACCGGATGGAGAGGAGAAAGTTCAGGAAGGTAATGGCCGCCAACCGCGGCGAGATTGCGATTCGTATTTTCCGGGCCTGTACGGAACTCGGGATCAGCACCGTTGCCATATACTCGGAGGAGGATAAGCTGTCGCTCCACCGTTACAAGGCCGACGAGGCATATCTGGTGGGGAAGGGGAAGAATCCCATCGACGCCTATCTTGGTATCGATGAGATCATCGCCATCGCCAAGAAGTATGACGTGGACGCCATCCATCCCGGCTACGGCTTCCTCTCGGAGAACGCCGAGTTCGCCGAGAAGTGCGAAGCGTCGGGGATCGCCTTCATCGGCCCCACGGCCGAGATGCAGCGGGCCCTGGGGGACAAGGTGTCGGCCCGCAAGGTGGCCATGGCCGCCGGCGTCACCACCGTCCCCGGCACCGAGGACCCCATCGAGCACGAGGAAGAGGCCCTCATCTTCGCCAAGAACTACGGCTACCCCATCATCATCAAGGCGGCGGCCGGTGGCGGCGGGCGCGGCATGCGGGTGGCCCGGACCAAGAAGGAGCTTCTCGAAGGGCTCGTGGCGGCCCGCAGCGAGGCCAAGGCAGCCTTCGGCAACCCGGCGGTCTTCCTGGAGCGCTACATTGAGAATCCGAAGCATATCGAGGTGCAGGTCCTGGGCGACATGCACGGCAACCTGGTCCACTTCTTCGAGCGGGACTGCTCCATCCAGCGCCGCCACCAGAAGGTGGTGGAATTCGCCCCGGCCCTCTGCCTGAGCCAGGAGACCCGCGAGGCGATCTGCGCCGCGGCCCTCAAGATCGCCGGCCAGGTGGGATACCGCAACGCCGGTACTGTCGAGTTCCTCCTGGACCGGGAGGGGAACTTCTTCTTCATCGAGATGAACCCCCGTATCCAGGTGGAGCACACGGTGACCGAAATGATCACCGGCCGCAACCTGGTCCAGGCCCAGATCCTCGTGGCCGAGGGGAAAAAACTCTCCGATGCCCCCATCAACATCCCCAATCAGGAAGCCATCGCCATGCGGGGGTACGCCATCCAGTGCCGGATCACCACCGAGGACCCGAACAACAACTTCGCCCCGGACTTCGGCACCATCGCCACCTATCGCTCCTCGGCGGGTTTTGGGGTGCGGCTCGACGCCGGCAACGCCTTTACCGGTTCGGTGATCACTCCCCACTATGACTCGCTCCTCGTGAAGGTCACCTCCTGGGGGCTCACCTTCGACGAAGCAGCCCACATCATGAACCGCTCGCTCCAGGAATTCCGGGTCCGGGGGGTCAAGACCAACATCGGCTTCCTGGAGAACGTCATCACTCACCCGGTCTTCCTGGACGGCAAATGCGACACCTCCTTCATCGAGAAACACCCGGAACTGCTGCAGATTATCGAGAAGAAGGACCGGGCAACCAAGGTTCTCAGCTTCCTCGGCGACGTCATCGTCAACGGTTCGCCGGGGATCGTGAAGCCCCTTAAATCGGCGGAGCTTTTAGAGGCCCATGTGCCCGAGGTGGATCTCACCCAACCCCGCCCCACCGGGAGCCGCGACCTCTTGATGACGCTCGGGGCCGAAGGGCTTTCCAAGAGGATTCTGGAGCAGAAGCAGCTCCTCCTCACCGATACCACCATGCGCGACGCCCACCAGTCCAACCTGGCCACCCGGGTCCGCACCTATGATCTTCTGAAGATCGCCGAGCCCACTTCCTATCTCGGTGCCGGGCTTTTCTCCATCGAGTGCTGGGGGGGCGCCACCTTCGACGTCTCCATGCGCTTCCTGAAGGAAGACCCGTGGCAGCGGCTCCACAAGCTCTCCGAGGCGATTCCCAACATCCTCTTCCAGATGCTCCTGCGCGGCTCCAACGCCGTGGGGTACACCAACTACCCGGACAACGTGGTGCAGCGCTTCGTGGAGGAGGCGGCCTCTTCCGGCATCGACATCTTCCGGGTCTTCGACTCCCTCAACTGGACCAAGGGGATGGCCGTGGCCATGGAGGCGGTCCGCAAGAGCGGCAAGATCTGCGAGGCGGCCATCTGCTACACCGGCGACATCACCGACCCCACCAGGACCAAGTACCCGCTGGAATACTACGTGAACATGGCCAAGGAGCTGGAGCGGATGGGCGCCCACATCCTTGCCATCAAGGACATGGCCGGCCTCCTGAAGCCCTTCGCCGCCTATCAGCTGGTGAAGGCCCTCAAGGAGAACATCGGCATCCCGGTCCACCTCCATACCCACGACACCTCCTCCAACGGGAGCGCCACGCTGCTGATGGCCTGCCAGGCAGGGGTCGACATCGTCGACGCGGCCCTGTCGTCCCTGTCGGGGCTCACGGCCCAGCCAAACCTGAACGCCCTTGTGGCGGCCCTGAAGGGGACCGAATGGGACACCCAGTTGGATGAGGACGGGCTCCAGAAGCTGGCCAACTACTGGGAGACGGTGCGCGATTACTACGCCCCCTTCGAGTCGGGTCTCAAGAACGGCACCGCCGAGGTCTACCACCACGAGATCCCCGGTGGCCAGTACTCCAACTACAAGCCCCAGGTGGCCGGCCTCGGCCTCCTGGACCGCTGGGAGGAGTGCAAGGAGATGTACCACAAGGTGAACCTCCTCTTCGGCGACATCGTGAAGGTTACGCCGTCATCCAAAGTGGTGGGGGATATGGCCATGTTCCTCGTGAAGAACAACCTGGACGTGCAGGATGTCTTCACCCAGGGGAGCGAGCTTGCCTTCCCCGAGTCGGTTGTTGGCATGTTCAAGGGGATGCTCGGTCAGCCCTACCAGGGGTGGCCCCAGGAACTCCAGAAGATCGTTCTGAAGGGGGATGAACCCATTACCTGCCGCCCCGGCGAACTCCTGGAGCCGGCCAATTTCGACGAGGAGCGGGACAAGGTGGAGGAGAAGGTGGGGCACTCGGTGGACGACAAGGCGCTCATGAGCTACATCATGTATCCCCATGTCTACCCGGAGTTCCACAAGCACCGCCATGAGTTCTCCGATACCTCGGTCATCCCGACCCCCATCTTCTTCTACGGCCTGGAGCCGGGGCAGGAGACCTCCATCGAGATCGAGGCGGGCAAGACCCTCATCATCAAGCTGAACGCCATCGGCAAAGTGCATCCCGACGGCACCCGGCACATCTTCTTCGAGCTCAACGGCAACGCCCGGAGCGTGGTGGTCCGCGACTACTCAGTCCAGACCGACGAGTCGGTGCGCGAGAAGGCCGACAAGGGGAACGCCAAGCACGTGGGGGCGCCCATGCCGGGCAAGGTTCTGAAGCTCAACGTCAAAGCCGGCGACGAGGTCAAGGCTGGCGATGTCCTCATGGTCACCGAGGCCATGAAGATGGAGACCAACATCAAGGCCAAGGAAGACGGCACCGTCGCCGAGGTGAAGTTCAAGGAAGGGGACAAGGTGGAGAAGGAGGATCTTCTCATCGTCATGGGGTAACAAAGTCTGTGCTGATTCCCATATAAAAGAAAAGCGGGCACTCCGTAAGGGGTACCCGCTTTTCTTTATGTGAGTCGGAAGCATCATCTGCCCCTAACGAAGGGAACGTGCCTTTACCGCCGGTTGTAAATCCGGCGCAACTGTTTTGCCATCTCCCGGAAGTCATCCCGCAACACCTCCGGCTCCAGCACCTCAACGCCAGCCCCGAATCCCATCAGCCATCGCCGTAGGTGGTAGCTGTCCTCAACCTCCGCCTCCAGGAGAACCATTCCCTCCTCCGTTTCTTCCAGCTTCAGTTCGCCCGGAAACCGGGTCTCAAAGAGGTACGCCGCTTCCTCCTTGACGAACAGCGCCTTGAGCCGGATGATCCCCTCGCCGGTCGGGTAGCTGAACTCCCCTTTATCCAGATACCCCTTCAAGGTGAACCCTGCCGGGATGACCGCACCCTGGGGGAGGATCGTCGCCTCTTCCATCCGGTGCAGCAGGAACTGGAGCGGGGTGTCGTGGCTCCCCACGGTGCCGACCAGATAGATCAGGGTGTCGACAAAAACCAGTCCCAAGGGATTTATCTCCCCATATTCCCGGGCCATGGTTTCATTCCTTCGACGATAGCGCAGGGCCAGCTTTTGCTCCCTGAGTACCGCCTCAAAGACCGCCTCCAGCACTTCTGTCTTGAATTCCGGCGGCTGCAACGGGAAGTTCCGGGGGGCAACGCGCACCTTCTTCGGCCAGGTGCGCAGGTCGGTTCCGCTCAGTTTATCGAGCACCTTCCCGGCATTTTCAATATAGGGCTGCAACGATGCCCGGGTCGATGGCGGGAGCATACCGGCGAGATACCGGTCCGCCAGGAGCAAGGTGAGCGCCGTGTGGGGTCCCATGGAGGGGATGTTGAAAAGCGCCCCGTCCTTGGCCCACGACCAGCCGTAGGGGGTGGAACTGTCGTCATAGATCAGAGGGAAGACTTCCGACGCGGCAAGCTTCATCAGGTCCCGCTGGATGGTGCGCCGGCTTACTTGGTAGCCTGCTTCCCGCAGGATCTCTTCCATGGTGGCGCAGTCGATCTTGCGCGGCGCGGGTGGTATCTGGGTGAGCATGAGCCATTGTCGGTGCAACTTGTCCATGTGATGTCTCTACGTGGTCGGAAGATATCCCTCTGCTGCGACAAAACCTGTCGCGCTTGTAGTGTACATTTATCACAGGGGCCGCTTCAGGAAAACCCCATTAAAGAAAACCATCCCCATGCCGATGAGGAACGTATGTTGACAGCGGCAGGAAGGAAGCATCCGATGCCCCCTCGCTCAATCCATTCCCTCAGCAAATCCCTCTACATCCGTGGCCTGCAATGCCACAAGGCCCTCTATCTTGAAAAGCACTGCCCCACATTGAAGGACGAGCTGACCGCTAATGCCGAGACGCGTTTCGCCGCCGGCAATCAGGTCGGCGACCTGGCCCGTGACCTTTTCCCCGGCGGCGTGCTGATCCCCTATGTGAAAGGCGACTTCGCGACCCAGCTCAAGCAGACCTCCGATGCCATGGCGTTCGGCAAGAAGGTCATCTGTGAGGCGTCATTCGAGCACGACGGCATCATCGTCAAGGTGGACATCCTCCGCAAGGTTGCCAAGGGGTGGCAGATCTACGAAGTGAAGTCGGGCACCGCGCTGAAGGAGGTCTATGAGCACGATGCCGCCCTCCAGTATTTTGTCCTGAGCGGCGCCGGCATACCGGTCACCAAGGTCTTCGTTGCGCACCTCAACAGTGACTATCAGCGCAGAGGAGAGCTGGATCTTGCCCAGCTCTTCACCGTTGTTGACGTAACGAAGGAAGCAAAGGCGCTGCAGGCGGGGATTGCCAGGGAGATTGCCGCCCAGCGGAAGATGCTTGGCGGGAAGAAGCCGCCGAAGATCGACATCGGCCCCCACTGCTCAACCCCCTACGACTGCGATTTCAGCGGGCACTGCTGGCAGCACGTCCCGGAGGAGTCGGTATTTGATCTGCGGGGCAAAGGAGTGGACAAGTTCAAACTCTACCGCAACGGCATGATCGCCTTGAAAGACGTTCCGCTGGACCTCCTGAATGGGAAGCAACGTCAGCAGGCCGAGACGGCCGCCAAGAAAAAAGTCATCGTAGACAGGGAGAGGCTGCAGGAGTTTCTGGACCAGCTCTGGTACCCCCTCTGCTTCCTCGACTTTGAAACCTTCCAATCCCCTATCCCTCCCTACGACGGGCTGCGGCCCTATCAGCAGGTGCCGTTCCAGTATTCGCTCCACTATCAGAAGAAGCGAAACGGCAAGCTGTATCATTGTGAGTTTCTGGCGGCGCCGGCCACCGACCCGCGGAAGGAATTCGTCGAAAGGCTCCTGGCCGACATCCCGGAGGGTGCCTGCATCCTCGCCTACAACAAGTCCTTCGAGATCGGCAGGCTCAAGGAACTTGCAGAGCATTTTCCCAAATACAGAAAGAAGATCCAGGCGATTATCGAGAATGTCGTCGATCTCATCGATCCCTTCCGGCAAAGGATGATCTATTCCTGGAAACAGCGGGGGTCCCATTCCATCAAGCAGGTATTGCCGGCCTTCGTCAAGGGGATGAGTTACGAGGGGATGGTAATCGCCGATGGCGGTGAGGCCATGGAGGCGTATCATGAAATGTGTGCGCTGGTTGATAGGCCGGAGGAATTAGCTGAATTGCGGACATCGCTGTTGGCGTATTGTCGGCAGGATACGTTGGCTATGGTGAGGTTGGTGGAGGTGCTTAGGCAATGCTTGAATAACACACAGACCTGAATCGTCCATATTTGCAAAATCATTAAAGCTGTACGAACTAAAATCCATTAAGGGGGTTATGTCTATGATTAAGAATGGAATCCAAATTTCGTGGGACTACGCAGATGAATACATCGAACTCGACCTGAATGAACTAAACCGCCTGCCTTCAATAGAATCAACTATTGAATGGTGGCCGAATCGTAAAAGGTGGGTAAGATACAAAACTTCATCCGAAATGAAATTAATAGGGAACGGAATATTTGAAATATGCATCGTATACAACAGTAAAATAAATAACCATATACCTACTGATGACGCCTGTTGGGGAAAGTCGATAATCAGAATCGATACAACAGCAAAGACTGGTACAGCAAACTGGTTTGATTCAAATGACGCTAGTCATAACGGACAAGTTGCGGTAACGCTAATTAATAACAACTTGACCGGTGACAAAAACAGGAGTTATGTCTCTAAAATTCAAAGGCAGCAAGAACAGTTCAGAAGCGCACTGTTACTTATTGACGAATGCTGCGTAATAACTGGTGAAAAAACTCAAGAAGCGCTAGAAGCTGCTCACATTATTCCAGCAAAGGAACGAGGTAAAGAAGTTCTAGGTAATGGCATATTGTTGAGAGCAGACTTGCATAGACTATTTGATGCAAATTTATTATTAATCAATGAGGATGGTACAATTTTAATTAGCGATAAAGTTGATGCCAATTACAAAAAACTACTTGTTAACGCAAGAATACCTTATGAAACGCTAAACAGAATCAAGGAGGCCCTCAACCTTTCAAAACGAAGATTAGAATAAATCAAACAACAAATAACGATGCTTTAACGGTCCGCCCCAAAGCGCCATTAGTCAGAATGCCTACGATAGGGGAAGCCTCGTCATCCAGGAATTCATGAGCCACCTTGCAGACTTCATCAAAATCATCCATTTTGAGATTCGTCGACCCAGCCAGACACCCAAGCCTGACGCGGCAGGGGGAGAAATCCACCCCCTGCCGCGCTAGGCTTCCCACTGCTTTTTGAACGGCGCCGCCGGCATCGCCGTTGGTGCTCATGCCGATTCCCAGCCGCATCATCCCGCCACCGCCCAGAACCGCCTTGATATCGGCAAAATCGATGCAGGGTATGCTGTGTTCGGTCGTCCATCGGACCAGAATCTCGATTACATGCCGAACGAGATATGCGGCCAGCATCTCCTCTCCAAACATCGACAGAACATCTTCGGAAAGCGGGTTGATGCTGAGGGGCGAGACCACGATGCACGAACAGGCAAGCTCCCCGGCGCGGGGGAAATCACCGGAGAGCATCCCGCCCTCTGCCGGTTCCGCCGGATCACGGGTAAGAATCACCACCAGCGCCCGCTCCACAATCATTTTCAGGGCAATCCAGTTGGCCGTATTCAGGGCCTCCCCATCCCGCGGATCCACGACGATAAGGACGCAGTCCGCCCCGCGAACCTTTTGCCCAAGGGTCGGGAAACCGTGGACAATCTCCTCCCGCCCTTCCAGAAGAATACACTCGGCATTGCGCAGGGTGCGCCGAACCTGCCTGACAACCATCCGTCCCAACGTCCCCATGCCCACGGTGACGATTCGGGGCCGCTCTTCTTCCGTCGGCTTTGCGGCGAAATGGCGCATCGTGGCGTTCCCTCCGAATCCTCGCATGTCCGCAGCCCGCTTTGACTTCCTGCCAGGCAAGAGTGGCCGGCAAATTACTCTTCTTCATCCTCAACCAACGGATCATCGTCATCATCATCGACTTCGATATCTTCCGGCTCTTCACGGGTAACGTAACGATACTGCTCCACAAGCCGCTGGGATATCATTCGATCGGCTAAACAATCTCTTTCGAGGGCGACAACAAGACTGCTGCTGCCGACGGCGAGCAGATACTCGTCCTCATGCAGGGTTTCGTTGATATCCTGGAGAAAGTCGCTGGTAAGACGCTTCACGCCGGCAATGTCGCGCAGTTCCGCCCAACTCATCCGGTACGGCATGCACTCCGCCCCGCCGAACCGCTCGTCATAAAGCTCCATGAGAATCCGTGCCGTTTCCGTTGCTGTTCGTGCCATGGTGATCCCTCCTGTGGTGGATTTAGGTAGATCATCGCATGGCGTAGCGACAGTTTTTGTCGCGTTGATTTCTCGGCCTGGAATTCGTCCTGATTCTGTACCTTCAACCTTCCCTTTTCCCTCTCAACCCGCTATGATTCCCGCGTTTTAAAGCCACAACCAGTGAGGATCAACCTATGTCCAAACGTGCCCGGGAAGACGCCGAGAACAAACGGAAGATTATCGAGCTTGCCGAAGCCCTGGCGAAGCGGAAGGCCGGCCAGGAGAAGAAGGAAAGGGAGAAGCCTGCCGCCAAGGGTGCCCCCCTGCCGGAGGCTCTGGAGCGGGAGGTGCTCCAGCTCCTCTCCGTCATTTTTGCCCCGGCTTCCCGGACCGCCATTTCATCATGCCTCAACCGGGCTGGGATCAGAAACACCGACGGGCGGCAGTTCGTTCCCGCCCATGTGGAACCACTCCTTCAACCCCTCGTGCAGAAGGGTTTTGTGATTCTCGATGCCCTGGGGTACCGGCTGCGGTTGGAACTCTGTCACCGGCACACGCGGGAGGCCGTTGCCGCCGGCCGCTTCGAGGCAATGGCCGCGGCGGTTCAGCAGGAGATAGCGCCCCAGAGTGCTTGGGGTGGGCAGGTGTACTACCGCTCCTACCTTCAGGCGGTGCGGGATGTGCGCATCAGTCTCCACCGGGGGCGGGCCGGTGATATCCAGAAGGCCCTCGACGCCTGCGCCGGCCAGTTCCCGGACGAGGTTGAACGGCAGCACCCCTACCGGATCATCTGTCAGCCTTTCGATGCCCAGTGGCTTGACGAGCTTCCCCTGAACCTCTACCTGGGTATCGTTGCGGAGCACTTCAATCTTTCCCAGTCCTACCTGATCCCGACGGGTGATTTTTTTGCCCACTTCGAGGCCCGCTACCGGCGGGAGAACGGAGCCGACATCCCCTTTCTCCGGCAGGTATACGCCACCGAGCTGATCCTGCGGGGTCGGGTGCGGGAGGGGCGGGAGGTGGTCGCGTCTCATGCAACTCCCACCGATCTTACCATCCTGGCCTGGGCCGACTTTCTGGCCGGCGACGACGAGGGGGCCATTGCCCGCTATGAACAGGCCCTCACCCTCATCAAGAAGGAGCTGAACAAGCGGAAGTATTTTTTCACGGATATCCCCGGCATGTTCTTCATCCCGTCCCTGATTCGTACAGGACAGCCGGACCGCCTGCGCCAGGCCGAGGAGTACGCTTCCTTTGTGGTTGGAAAGCGGAGCTGGAACTTCTGGTCCGTCTACTACCTCGTTTCCCAGGTGCTGGCGGCCCGGCGGGGGGTGAGCTCCGCAGCCACGACAATCGACGATTGGTCCTTCCATCTGGTGCAGCACGGCTCGGTATTTCAGACCCTGTTCGCTCTCCTCGCCCAGCTCTGGACCGGAGGCAAGAGAGGAAAGGAGCAGGCCCGGGAGGCCCTGCCCCTCATCGACAGGATGGACCGGGCGGGCTATCGCTGGCTGGCCCATGAGACGGCACTCGCCTGCCGCGCCCTGGGTGCGGGAAATGACGCGGCGCAAGCGGAGGAGAATCTTGGGAGTGAGGGGGTGGAGCCGCTCCATGCGCTCATCTCTCGCCGGGCTTCGTGGGAGTCGGCCCTGGCGGCCCTGGCGCGGCTGGGGAGTGCCGACGAGGCGCCGATTGCCAAGGGAATCTCGGGGGAGTCCCGTCTTGTCTGGGTACTCAGACGATTCGCCGATGAATTTGTCGAGATCCAGCCCAAGGAGCAGAAGCGGACCCCCTCGGGTGGCTGGACCGCCGGCCGGGCCGTGGCCCTGAAGCGCCTGAAGGAGGGGGCCGCGACGCTTTCCTTTCTGACCGAACAGGATCGCAAGGTATGCGCGGGGATTATCCGGGAGAAGTCCTACTACTATCGCGGCAGCCAGGACAGTTATTCCATCAACCCCACGGCGGCCCTGCCGCTTCTGGTGGGGCACCCCCTGGCCTTCGCGGATGACGGCGACCTGCTTCCCCTGGAGATCGTGACCGGTGAGCCGCAACTGCGGGTAAAGCGCCAGGGGGACAGGCTCCGCCTGACGATTGTACCCCTGCCGGGAGAGAAGGAACGGGCCTCTCTTGTCTGGGAGACCCGCACCCGGCTGAAGGTGATCGAAATCAACGACCGGTTCCGGAAGGTGGCCGAAATCGTGGGGGAGGGACTCACGGTGCCGGCGGCGGCCGAGGGGAAGGTGCTGGAGGCGGTGGGGGCGGTCTCCTCCCTGGTTACGGTCCATTCCGACATCGGTGGCGGGGACAATCTTGAGGAGCGGCCGGCTGATCCGACGCCGCTGCTCCTTCTGACACCCTACGGGGAAGGGCTTCGCCTGGAGCTGAGGGTTCGCCCCCTGGGGGAGGACGGCCCGCTCTTCGGGCCGGGCGCCGGGGCCGCCACCATCATGGCCGACTTGGGGGGGGCTCGGGTCCAGGCCCGGCGCGACCTGGCCGGGGAAGCGGCTGCGGCGGAGCGGGTCACGGCGTTGTTGCCGCTCCAGGGTGCGGAGGAGGAGGCGGACGGGGTCTGGCTCTTCCACGAGCCCGGACCCTGTCTGGAGCTCCTGCAGGCTCTGCACTCCCTGGAGGAAGTGGCGGCCCGGACGGTCTGGCCCGAAGGGGAAAAGCTGCGGGTATCACGGCCCCATGATGCGTCGAAACTCCGCCTCGGGGTCCGGGAGTCCGGCGAGTGGTTCCAGTTGGAGGGGAGTCTGGAGACCGATGACGGCGAGGTGCTGGAGTTGCGAAAACTCCTCGATCTCCTTGATAGCCGGGTCGGGCGGTTCATTATCTTGGGGGAGGGGCGGTTTCTGACCCTGACGGACCAGTTTCGCAGGCGCCTGGAGGAGTTGCGCAGTTTTACCGAGTTCCATGGCAAGGGGGTGCGCTGTGCCCTGCCGGCCCTGGCTTCCCTGGAGGAGTTGGCCACTGAAGCAGGGAGCTTCACCGCCGACAAAAAGTGGGAGGCCCGGCTGGAGCGGCTGCGGGAGGCGGAGAACCTCATGCCGGCGGTCCCATCGACCCTTCAGGCAGACCTCAGGGAGTACCAGCAGGAGGGGTTTCAGTGGCTTGCCCGTCTGGCCCACTGGGGAGCCGGGGCCTGTCTGGCCGATGACATGGGGCTCGGCAAGACTGTCCAGGCCCTGGCCCTCATCCTCTCCCGTGCCCCCGGCGGCCCCACCCTGGTGGCGGCCCCCACCTCGGTCTGCATGAACTGGGAGACAGAGGCGGCCCGCTTCGCTCCCACCCTCAATGTCATCGTCTTTGGCCCGGGAGACCGGCGGAAGGTCCTGGCGGAACTGCAACCCTTCGATCTGGTCATCTGTAGCTACGGCCTCCTCCAGCAGGAGGCGGAGCTCATGGGGGCGGTTTCCTGGCAGACCATCGTCCTGGACGAGGCCCAGGCCATCAAAAACATGGCCACCAAGCGCTCCCAGGCCGCCATGTCTCTCCAGGGGGGCTTCCGCCTCATAACCACCGGAACGCCGGTGGAGAACCATCTGGGAGAACTCTGGAACCTATTCCGCTTCATCAATCCCGGCCTCCTCGGTTCTCATCGCTCCTTTACCGAGCGGTTCGCGGCCCCCATCGAGAAAAACAACGACAAGGGTGCCCGGGAGCGGCTTAAAAAACTGGTCCGTCCCTTTATTCTCCGGCGGACAAAGGCCCAGGTTCTCACCGAGCTTCCCCTCAAGACCGAGATCGCCGTTTCCGTGGAGCCGGGTGCCGAGGAGCGGGCCTTTCAGGAGGCGGTCCGGCTCAACGCACTGGAGCGGATCGAGGGGAGCGCTGGCCCCGAGGGGGAGCGGCGGCTGCGGATCCTGGCGGAGATCATGCGCCTTCGTCGGGCCTGCTGCCACCCCCGGCTGGTGCTGCCGGAAAGTCCCCTTGCCGGCGCGAAGCTGGCCGCCTGCATGGAGCTGGTGGAGGAGCTGCGGGACAACAGTCACAAGGCCCTCGTATTCAGCCAGTTCGTAGACCATCTGGCCATTGTCCGCGAAGAGTTGGATCGCCGGGAGATCAGCTACCAGTACCTGGACGGCTCCACCACCCTCCAGGAGCGGAAGAAGCGGGTCGATGCCTTTCAGGGGGGCGAGGGGGAGCTCTTCCTCATAAGTCTCAAGGCTGGCGGCACCGGGCTGAATCTCACCGCCGCCGACTACGTCATCCACCTGGATCCCTGGTGGAACCCGGCGGTGGAGGACCAGGCCTCGGACCGGGCCCACCGCATCGGCCAGAACCGTCCCGTGACCGTCTATCGGCTGGTGACGAAGAACTCCATCGAGGAGAAGATTATCGCCCTCCACCAGACCAAGCGGGACCTGGCCGACAGCCTCCTGGAGGGGACGGAAACCGGCGCCAGGATCTCCGCCGACGAACTGCTGGCCCTGTTGCGGGAGGTGTAGGGGGCATTGGGGTGTTGAGAGCAACGGATGGAGCGAACTGATAACTAAAAACACTCGAAACCGGCACGGTAACGTGGTATTAAAGTGGGGTCGCCAACAGGGCGATTCCCTTGTTTTGACGGTCTTTACAGGGATATATGGGAACAATTCCCAATTTCAGACAAGGAAGGAGAAGCAGAACGTGTCCAAGAAACCGGAAGTAATCTTCAAGTACATCTTCACCTACGACTATAACCCGGTCTACGTGAACGGCGCCCACGGCGGCGTCTCTCCCCGGGGCGACCTGGTGGTGAATTTCTACCTGGAGCGTCCGCCGCTTCCCAACGAGATCACCCACGAGGTGAACCCCAACGGCACCATCGGCGCCGAGACCGGCGTGGAGCCCGAGGATTTCGCCCAGAGCCTCGTGCGCTTCGTTCCCACCGGCGTGGTCCTCAACTACCAGACCGCCCGCGAACTCCACCACTGGCTCGGCGAGAAAGTCCGGGAGCTGGAGACCCTGGAGGAGCACAAGGCAGCCATGCGCGCCGCGGCCCAGCAGCCCGGCGGTGAGGGCGTGCAGCACTAAGTCTGGAATGATGAGGGGGAGGGGTGATTGTGCCGCCTCCCCTTTTTTTGCCCCGGCATGCCGGGAAACTCTGCCGGAAGGAGAACCGAGATGACGAACGTTTCACGGATGGTGGCGGGAGGAGCCCTCTGTCTATTCCTGGCGATTCCGCTGGCGACCTTTGCCGACGGAGCGAAGGTGACGCAGTTGGAGCCTCCCCGTAAGGAGGGAGGTGTGCCCCTCATGGATGCCCTGCGGGAGCGCAAGAGCGTGCGGGAGTTCAGTGGAGAAGCTCTTTCTCCACGCCAACTTTCGGACCTCCTCTGGGCCGCCTTCGGCATCAATCGCCCTGAAAAGGGTGGGCGCACAGCTCCCTCTGCCATGAATCGGCAGGAGATCGACGTTTACGTGGCCGCCGCCGATGGCCTCTATCTCTACGACGCCCGGGGGCACCGGCTGATCCAGGAGGGGGCCAGGGATATCAGGGCGCTGACCGGTCGGCAGCCCTTTGTGGCAGAAGCCCCGGTAAATCTCATCTACGTGGCCGATTATGGCCAGATGGGAGAGGCCCCCTTGGAGGAGAAGGCCTTTTATGCAGCCGCCGATGCCGGCGCCATCAGCCAGAACGTCTATCTTTTCTGCGCCTCCGAGGGGCTTGCCACCGTGGTGCGGGCATCCTTTGATCCCCCGGCCCTGGCAAAGGCCATGGGGCTGCGCAACGAGCAGCGGATCGTCCTTGCCCAGTCGGTGGGGGTGCCGAAGGTGAAGGCAGGCGTTACGAAACCCTCGAAGCATCTCACCCCTCCGGAGCAGATATGGTCGACTCCTGCCCGGCTCGCAGACCCTCCCACATCGGGAGCTCCTGAGGATGCGGTGACGTTGCCGAAAAAGGCGTCCGAGCATCCGCGCAATCCCCTCGGCCAGCCGAAGCTGACGATCGAGAAGCCCACGGAATACTGATCTCCAGTTGTTTGCAGCAAAAAAAGCCTGTCGGATATCCGGCAGGCTTTTCTGCGTCTGGATGGAAAAATAGTCGGTTATTTCTGGCTCGCCGCCAGGGCCTGGTCCACGTCGGCGATGATGTCGTCAATGTGCTCGATGCCGACGGAGAGGCGGATCAGGTCCGGCGTGACACCGGAGGCGGTCTGCTGCTCTGCGGTCAGCTGGCGGTGGGTGGTGCTGGCCGGGTGGAGGACGCAGCTGCGGGCGTCCCCCACGTGGACCACGAGGGCAACCAGTCGGCATGCCTCCATGAATTTCTTGCCGGCCTCGGCCCCCCCCTTGATGCCGAAGGTGAGAACGCCGCTGCATCCTCGCGGCAGGTATTTTTGCGCCCGATCATGGCTTGCGTGGCTCGTGAGCCCCGGGTACTTGACCCAGCTGACCGACGGGTGGCTTTCCAGGAACTGGGCCAGGGCCAGGGCGTTGTCGCTGTGGCGCTGCATGCGCAGCGGCAGGGTCTGGAGGCCGTTGGTGAAGAGGAACGAGTTGAAGGGGCTCGGGACCGCGCCCAAGTCACGCATGAGCTGGACCCGGGCCTTGATGATGTAGGCCTGATTGCCGAAGGCCTTCACGTACTGGAGGCCGTGGTAGGAGGAGTCGGGCTCGGTCAGCTCGGGGAAACGGCCGTTGCCCCAGTCGAAGTTCCCCCCGTCCACGATGACGCCGCCGACGCTGGTGGCGAGGCCGTCGATGTATTTCGTGGCCGAGTGGACCACCACGTTGGCCCCGTGCTCGAAGGGGCGGCAGAGGCAGGGGGTGGCGAAGGTGCTGTCGATGATGAGCGGCACACCCTTCTCTTTGGCGATAGCGGAAAATTTATCGAAATCGAGGACGTTCAGGCCGGGATTGCCGATGGTCTCGGCGAAGAGGGCCTTGGTGTTGGGGCGGAAGGCGGCGAGGATCTCGTCGGCCGGGGCCTCCGGGTCCACGAAGGTCACTTCGATCCCCATCTTGGGGAGGGTGCAGGCGAAGAGATTGTAGGTGCCGCCGTAGAGGGTGCTGGCGGTCACGAAGTGCTGGCCCGCCTGGCAGATGTTGAAGATGGAAAGGGTCGTGGCCGCCTGGCCGGCGGAGGTGGCCAGGGCGCCGACTCCCCCCTCCATCATAGCCAGCTTCTGCTCGAAGGCGTCGGTGGTGGGGTTGCCCAGACGGGTATAGAAAAAGCCGGGCTCTTCCAGGTCGAAGAGCTTCGTCACGTGGTCGGCGTTGTCGTACTTGAAGGTGGTGCTCTGGCAGATGGTGACGACGCGGGGGTCGCCCGCCTTGGGGGTGTATCCCCCCTGGATGGCCTGGGTCTCGATCTTCCACGAACTGCTCATGGCGGTCTCCTTTCAACGGGTAATGAGGCCGCGATGATAGCAGAGAAATCCTCCACGGGAAACCCGGAATTAATCCGAATACAACAGTTGAAGCCATTCTCCGTTCGCTTCAAGGGCCTGTTTCTATGGCTCCAGGGCTCACTTCGCGCAGTCGATCAACTCACCCTGCGGGTTCAGACAGGATCGACTGCTGATGCTCCGTTTCGCCCGGTGCCATCACGAAACATGCCCAAGGCGCTCTCTTCTGACGGCTCCAACCGCCGGACTTTAATGCAGCTCCATCTCCCGCGCCACCTGGCCCAGCATCCGCCGGATGGTCCGCTCGTCCACGAAGCTGAAGAGATCCCCCTTGCCGAAATCCACCGCAGTCCAGTCGCGCCAGCTCCGGATGGTGACCGGCACCTCGCTGACCCCGTTCCCCAGGAGGCCGTGGAGGATGTGCTCCTGACCGCCGGCCCGGCGGGGATGCTCCGTTTTGCGGAGATCGAAGTAAACGGCCTGGTCGAACTGGTCTGTTGTGAGATAGATCATGACGCACCTCCCGGTTGTGTGATGATGACAGTAAACCCGAGAGGTGCGACATAATACGTCGTTTATACCTTGAACTGCCCCACGAGCCCCTGTAGTTCCGTTGCCAGGTCTGTCAGCCTGCTTGCCGCCGTGGCGGATTCCTGGGCGCCGCGGGCCGTGGCTTCCACCACCGTCGTGATCTGTTGGATGTTGTTGGTGATTTCGGCAGTGGTGGCGGTCTGCTCTTCCGCTGCCGTGGCGATCTGGCTCACCTGGCCGGTTACGCCGTTGATCCTGTCGAGAATCTCCCGCAGGGCATCGCCCGACTTGGCCGCTTCAGCGGTGCCGCTGGCCACCTCCTTGACCCCTTCTTCCATGGAAGAGACCGCCCGCCCTGTTTCCTGCTGGATACCCTTGATCATCTCGCCGATCTCCCGGGTCGCCTTCGTGGTCCGTTCGGCCAGGGCACGTACTTCGTCGGCGACAACGGCAAATCCTCGTCCCTGTTCTCCGGCCCTGGCTGCCTCGATGGCCGCGTTCAGGGCCAGCAGGTTTGTCTGGTCGGCTATGTCCTGAATAGTGCCGATGATCTCACCGATCTGGTTTCCGCGGGCTCCCAGCCCTTCAACGGTGTGGGCTGCCTCCTGCACCCGCTCGGCAATGCGGTTCATCACTGCAACGGTCTGCTCAACCACTTGGCTGCCGCCGGATGCGGAACCGCTTGCCTCCCGCGATCCTTCCGCCGCCAGCATGCAGTTGTTGGCGATCTCATTGGATGTTGCCGCCATCTCCTCGCTGGCGGTGGCAACCGTTCCGGCCTGGGCCGCCACTTCCTCGGCGCCGGTGGCCATCTGCTCGGAAGAAGAGTAGACTTGGCCGGCTGCCGCAGCCACTTGGGCCGTGTTATCCGCCACCCTGGCAATGGTCTTCTGGAGCTTCTCGACAAAGAGGTTGAAGGAGCGACCCAGGCGACCCAGTTCATCGTCGGAGCGGACCTCTATCCGTCTGGTCAGGTCGCCTTCCCCCTGGGCAATGTCGTCCATCATGGTGTTCATCGCCCGAAGCGGTTTTGTGATACCGCGGGTGATGACCAGGGTTATCACCACGGCGAGCACCAGGGCAACGATCAGGCAGATGACGATTGTCGTGACTGATCTGTGCCCGATGGCATCGACTTCCTTGGCCTTTTTGTCACTCATCTCGTAAGCCGCCCGGTTTCCTTCTGTCGATAGTTTTTCAATGGCGTGGGCAGCCTCCTTAACCGGTTTCATTGTCTCGTTTGCCTGCTGGGTGCTGGTAATGGCGCCGGATTTTATCTGCTCCAGGATCTGCCCGAAGTCGGCGAGATATTGTTTGTAGTTTTCCTGTATCCCGGCGAACTGGCTCTTTTCCTTGTCGTCCAGCTTCAGTTTGCCCAACTTGGCAAGCCAGTCATCAAGACGCTCCTTTTTTTCGGCCCATTTTTTCACGTATTCCGCAACCTTCTCGGGATTGTTTATGTTGATGAACACGTCCTTTTCATACATCCTCATGTAGAGAATATTGGCCCGGATCCGGGAGAAGTATTCACCGACCTTGACCTCCTGGGAAAGAATTTCACTACTGGCTTTGTCGATCTTCTCCACTCCCAGAAATCCCGCGCCCCCGGTAATCACCAGCAGCAGCACCACAAGTCCGAACCCCAGACTGAGCCGCGTTCCGATCTTTATGCTTCCCAACATGTCATCCTCCTTGCCTGTTGTTCTTGCGCACAGTTAGTTCCTTGGAATTACGAGGAAAAAGTTCAGTTTCCAGTAGTATTTATCGGTAAAAGATTGCGGGGCTTGAGAAAATTTTACAGTCATTTAATGCTGGTTATAGAGGAATAATAAGGGCGCGAAGGGGCGAGAGTAGACGGATGATGTTTCTTTGGGTATCATAAGAACAACGTTTTAAGGCCTGAAAGTGTAACAAAATACCATCAATGGGCACTGTATCAGTCAATGGATCCGAAGGACGAGGTGCCACCACCGTGAACGGCATTGTGACCATACCCAACGCGTTGACGGCGCTCCGGATAGTCCTGGTCCCCGCTCTCATCACGTTTCTTCTGGACGGCAACTTCCGGGCGGCCCTGACGGTTTTCCTCGTGGCAGGCGTGAGCGATGCCCTCGACGGTTTCATCGCCCGGCGCTTTAACCAGCAAAGCCGCCTCGGTTCGTTCCTCGATCCGCTGGCCGACAAGCTCCTGGTGGTTACCTCGGCCCTTGTTCTCGCGGCCATCGGGCGGCTGCCATGGTGGCTCGCTCTGGTCATTGTCGGCCGTGACCTGGTAATTGTTGCCGGCGCAGTTGCCTATTACGGCCGCACGGGAACCCTGGAGATGGACCCCAGCATTGCCAGCAAGGCCAATACCTTTGTGCAGATATCCCTGATCCTGGCGGTGCTCGCCCATGGGGCGGGGATGGAATTCCTTGGAGTTGTGCTGAAGCCGCTCTTTGTTCTTGCGCTCGCGATGGCACTGGTTTCGGGGGGAGACTACATGGTGGTGTGGGGACGTCGGGCCTTCAGGAAAAACTGAGCGATTGGGGAGAACAGCCAGCCGTGAGTAGTATTGACATGATTCCTCCTCAGGTGGTATTAGAGCTGATTCGCTAATGAGCGGCGGTTATGGGGTGCCGGTGTCGTGACACCGGGGATGGGAGACGCAAACGTGGCGCAGGTGTTCATCGTCGGGTGCGGCGATATCGGAAAACGGGTGGCACGGCTTGCCATGGATAAGGGAGTTGCGGTGACAGCCCTTGTCCGTTCGGAGGAAAGCGCCGCCAAACTGCATGAACTTGGCATCGAAACGGTGGAAGGGCACCTTGACGACCCCGAATCCCTTGCGGGCCTCCCCCTCCGGGGGGCGACCGTGTTCTACTTTGCCCCTCCGCCGGGTGGAGGGATAACCGAGCCGAGGGTTCGGGCCTTCTGCGCAGCCGTCAGGCCGGGCGACGAGCCGGCAAAGGTGGTTTACCTCAGCACCAGCGGCGTCTATGGCGACTGCGGCGACATGATCGTGACCGAAGATACGCCTGCCAATCCCCAGACGGCACGGGCCAAGCGCCGCTACGACGCCGAAACGGTCTTTCGCGCCTGGGGCAAGGAGCGAGGCGTTCCGATCGTCGTGCTTCGGGTCACGGGCATCTACGGGCCGGGGCGGCTCCCGCTCCAGCAGCTAACGAGTGGCCAGCCGGTTCTCTTCGAGAGTGAGGCCTCCTATACCAATCGGATCCATTCCGAGGATCTGGCCCGGGTCTGCATGGCTGCTGCCGAGAAGGGCGAGGACGGCGACATATTCAATGTGAGTGACGGCAACCCGGGCACCATGACCGAGTACTTCAACGCCTGCGCCGATGCCCTCGATTTTCCGCGCCCCCGGCAGGTGACCATGGAGGAGGCGAAGAAAGTCATGACACCCCTCATGCTTTCCTATGTTACGGAGTCGCGGCGGATGGACAACGCGAAAATGGCGGGTAAACTAGGGGTTAAACTTCTGTACCCGACCCTTCAGGATGGTCTGAAGGCAAGCGTTGCCAAATAGTCAGGGAGTGCGGCAGCAAAGGGGTTATTGCAGATAGCGTTCCGATGACATCACCTTGGAGATGAGGAGTAACTGCCTGAGGTGGGGTGAACTGTTGCCCCTGCGGATAACCTCCCGAACCGACAACAGATCATTGATCAGGGTTTTTCCCTTTCTGACAAGTCGACGCGCCCTGTGGTTCCGCCGGGCGTAGGGAGCAAGGAGATCCAGGGCCTCGGCGATTTTCAGGCCGGCGATGACCTGATCCTTGAAGCTCTTGAACTGTCCCGTTTCCAGATGGTTGCGGAGAGCTTCTATCTCGCTTTCAAAATAGCCGAGGACGCGGGTATGGAGGGTGTCGATCGCCATAGTGTATACCATCGCAGGATATGGGCTGAAATCGCAAAACATTGAGCAAATGCGTAGTTGATATACTCTTCGGCAGTCCGTTATTTTTCTTTAGGGCATAAAAGAGGATAGCGTGTTGATACTGCGTCGGTTTCTCCGGTTTGCCATGGGGGGAATCCCCGGTTTTCGGTTGACATGACGGCTAGTTAAGGGGTATTAATACGCGCTAATTCACGGTGTTGGGTATGCTGAGAAGGTGCAAGAGGGGTTCTTGATCTCTCGGAAAGGGACTGTATCCGATGAAACAGGGAGTGAACAGGTTCGGTAGATTGCTGGTGAGTGTGGCGTTGTTGGGGTGGGCCACAGCCAGTGCCGGTTTCGCATTTGCCGCCGAGCAGACCTCCGGCGCGACTGAGATGGGAAAACGGTCGTCGTCGCCGGTGGCAACGGTCCAGATCCAGAAGCAGCCCGAGCTTTATGCCGTCGAGCCCCCTCCACTCACCGTTACCCAGTGCGGCCAATGCCACCCCGGCGTGTTTCAGGACATCAAGAAGGACGGCGGACGCCACGCCTTCACCTGTCAGAACTGCCACAAGAGCTTCCACAGCTACAGTCCCCGGAAGAACAACTGGGACCAGATCATGCCCAAATGTTCCGATTGCCACTCGCCGGCAACGGTGGCCCATGCGCAGGTCTTCACCCAGTGTGCCGAGTGCCATTCAAATCCCCACTCGATAAAGGTCATGCCCATGAGCCAGAAACTTCTGGCCTCCTGTGCCACCTGCCATGCCGGACCGCCGACGGACCTGAAGCAGTTCCCGAGCAAGCATACCAAGCTTTCCTGCGCCGACTGCCACACCCGTCACGGCCTCATACCATCTTGCAACATGTGCCATAAGCCCCACTACGAGGGGCAGGATTTCAAGACCTGCGCGAGCGAATGCCATCCGGTTCACAAGCCGAAGGAAATTTCCTACAAGAAGGACGTTGGAACCCGTACCTGCGGAGCCTGCCACGAGGGTGTCTATGCCACCTGGACCAAGACTCCGAGCCGCCACGGCAAGGTCAGCTGCGCCCTCTGCCACACCAAGCACGGCTTCATCCCGCAGTGCACCGACTGCCACGGACTGCCCCACAGCAAGCAGCTCCACGAGCGGTTCCCGAAGTGCCTCACCTGCCACCAGGATGCGCACAACCCGCCGGTGCGGCAACGCTGACAGTGAATGCTGGGAGGTTCTACCCTCAGTGAGGAGGGAAGAACCTCCCGTAAATGGTTTTCTTTGATGTTATCATTTTTCCAAGGAGGGGATGCGTGAAGCTTTACCAAGGCTTTACCTTAGGGGTGACGGTCCTGGCCGCGGCGCTGCTCACGGCGCCGCCATCGGGCTCGGCCGCCGATCTCGGCATCACCTCCGACACCATCGTCCGTCTCTACGAACGGGACGACAGCGGAGGGCGGCAACGGTCCCTCCTGCCGGTCTACGAGTTCCTCCGCTTCGACTATACCGTTCCCAAAACGCCTGGGCTCTCGTTCCACGCCTACGGGTGGGGGCGGGCGAACCTCCGGGACGACTTTGGCAATGCCGACGGCACTACCGACGGTGAACTCCTCTATGCCTATCTGGATTATCTGGATCCGAAGAACCGTGATTACCAGGTTCGCCTCGGGCGCCAGTACATCTTCGAGGGGGTGATGAGGGAGAGCATCGACGGCGTCTACGTCAAGACCGACCTGGTGCCGACCGTGACCGCCTCGGCCTACGCCGGCTTCCCCGTAAATCTGCAGGATGTCAAGGGGGTGGGGGGCGACTGGATCTACGGCGCCCGGGTCGCCCAGGGGATTCCCGGCCGCTACGACGTGGCCTTGGCCTACAAGCACACGGGAAATGACGGCTCTACCGATGAGCAACTCCTAGGGGCCGACGCCACCTTGCTCCTTCCCGCCAACATTACCCTGCTCGGGCATACCACCTGGAATCTCGTCACCGGCGGCTTGGGAGAGCAGTCCTACGAGTTGCGGTTCCCCTTCAAAGCCTTCGAGCTTCGCCCCTTCTACCAGCACTACCGGTACGAGGATTTCATCAACCGGAGATCCGGCGGTTCCGCTCCCTTCCGGTACATGTCACAATTCGGGGAGAAGGTGGACATTGCGGGGACCGAGGCCTTCTGGTACCCGGCGGAAAACATCGAGTTCGGCGCCCGCTACAAGCATTACGAGTATGACAAGCGTTACGGTTCCGCCGACATGTACACGGTTCTGGCCGCTGTCAGGCGCAAGATCTTCTCCGAGGTGGGGGTGGAGTTCGGCCGGATTGAGGGTGACATTGCCCAGAACCGGTACTATCTCGGGAGGGCCTATGCATATTGGGATGTGGCGCCTGCCTTCGTCACGGCTGACGTGGTCTATGTGAACTACGACGACGGCAATGTCTGGAGCATGTACCGCAAGGACAGCGCCTTCTTCGCCTCGGTCGGCGGGGGAAGCAAGTTCCTCGGCAAGGCCCTCACCGTGAAGCTATCCCTCGACTACAGTCAGGACCCCTACTTCGACAAGGATTACCGTGGCACACTGGCCGCCTCCTATGCCTTTGGCAAGTGACGGCCATAGATGGAGCACCTACCCATGAAAAAAGGCATGATTCTAACCCTCTTGGCGACAGGGCTGATGCTTGCGCTGTTGGCGGCGTGTGCTTCGACCCCGGCCTATCGGTTGCCGGCCAAACACCCCACCATCTATGAGCTGGGCGACCGCCGCGAGTTCTGCACCAAGTGCCACGGCTACAAGAAAACCCCAGTGGATTTCGAGCGGTACAACCATACCCCGCTCTTCACCGAGTCCCATCGTCTCGTGGCCTACCAGGACCAGCGGATCTGCGCCCTCTGCCATGAGCAGAGCTTCTGTAACGACTGTCACGTGACCCACACGGAACTGAGACCCTCGCTCAAGAACCAGACGGAGAACTACCGGCGGATGCAGCACCGGGGCGAATATCTCTCCCGCCACCGCATTGACGGCCGTCTCGACCCCACCTCGTGCTACCGTTGCCACGGCAATCCCCAGTCGTCCCAGACGTGCCGGCCGTGTCACGGTTAGAAGGTAGCTGAAATGATGAGTATGCAAGCCAAGCTGAAGCTAACGGTCGGGACTCTCCTGTGTGCCGCGGTACTGGCGGGATGTGGCGGTGGGCTCAATGCGTCGAATCCGGACGCGCCGTCGTCGGCCAACGCCCATGAATGCACCTGGGTCACAACGCACCCCAGGAAGATCATCGAGATGGTAACCTTTCGGGTAATTTCGTCGGCTACGCAGGCCACCTTCAACGCCACCTACGGCGAAGACGAACTGATCCAGTGCCGCGTCTGCCACGGAAGCAGCTTTCTCGGGGCCGGAGGGGGAGCCGCGGGGCCGGCGTGCCTTGACTGCCACATAGCAGACCCTGTCAGATATCCTGCGGGATGCTATTCGTGCCACGGGGGGGTTATTGTCGATCCCCGGTTTCCCGACCAAGTGTCGTCCGGTCCCTATGAGAAATTCTATGCCCGGTACTCAACAACACCGCAGTTTTCCCAGTACTCGGCGGCGCGCCAGGCTTTCATCGACCGGGTCAAGTCCGGCTCGATCCATAACCGGTTGAGCCTCACCCTTCCCCGGAATCACGATGCCCTGGCGTACGTCTTCGCCGACGCGAATCCACAGGATACCTGTGTGTATTGCCATAATCAGGAAGCGAACGCCAATATCCATCACTCAGAGGCAATCACGAACCGCTTTTCCTGCGGTTTCTGTCATTTCAGATTTATTGCGGGCGAATTCCAATTTGTAATCATACGGGATTGCAAGGTATGTCATGTACAGCCCATTTGAATGCCAGGGCATGGAATGTGCTTGTCAAGAGGTGTTAATAATCTGCCAATGAGGGTAGCGCCATGATGGCCAAGTCATCACGACCGGAAAAACAGAGCGGCTTTGAAGGATCGATCGCCGGTCTTCCGCTGACCGACGTCATCCAGCTCAAGGGCCATAACCGCTTTACCGGCGCCATTTCAGTGGAGTACCGGCAGCGGCAGGGGATGATTTTTTTCCGCGACGGCGAGATCATCCACGCGGAGCAGGAGGGCGTGGTCGGCGAGCAGGCCCTGTACGAGATTCTCCGCTGGCCCGGAGGACGCTTCGCCGTTCAGCCGAAGGTGACCACTACCGGTCGGTCCATCCAGCAGAGCATCGCGTATCTCCTCCTTGAGGCACACCGTATTTTTGATGAGGAAAATGCGGGGCTGCGGCCGAAGGGAGCGGGGGAAGGGACTGCCCAGCGGAGGATGAGCGTTATCGCGGAACGGTTGCTTCAAATCGCCGGAGTTGGGTATGCGGTGCTTTTCAGGAAGGACGGCACGCCGGTCGACGACGAAGGCGCTGAGGCCAAGGCCCTTGCCGAAAAAGGGAGTGAGCTGTCGCGCCTCGGCAACAGACTCGGCGATCTGCTGGGCCTCGGCGGGGTGAAATCCGCTGCCGTTCAGGCAAAGGGGGAGCAGCAACTCCTCTTTGAGGCGAAAAATCACTACATCTCCATTGCGGTGAATAAAGAGACTTCCCTTGCTCAGGTGGAATCGGATATCCGCGCCACTTTCGGGAACAGGAAATAGCGGGCTGGGACAGGGTACGAGATTCGGATGGACGAAGTTCTTCAACAACTCAATGCTGTTCCGGGAGTGATCGGAAGCCTCGTCTGCGGGAGTGATGGCGATCCCATTGCCTGTGCGTTTCCTCCCCTGTTCGACTCAACCATTATCGAGGGGGTTGCGGCCGCCGTAACAGATCCAGCAAGCGGTGTCCAGAACACCACTGGTCAGGCCGAACTCCTTGATTTCCGCTATGGCGACGGAAGGGTTATCGTCAAACCCCTGCAGGATGCCTTTGTACTGCTGCTCTGTACCAAAAAGGTCAACCTCGGGGTGCTCGCCATTTCCCTCAACGTGGCAAAGACAAAGCTGGAATCGCACCTTGTTGCTCGGGGGGGGCGGCAGAAACCCGCTGCAGCTGCTCCCGATCTCTTGGAGCTTGCGGTATGTCATCTCGCTGACGGGACAAAGGGGAGTTCCTTCGAACAGTTCGGCATGGCAGCCCTTACGCCTGCCACTGCCCGGCAGGTTTCTTCCTTCTACAAGAGGGAGACCTTCAAGAAGCTGAAGATCACCAACAGGGTGAACGGAATTTCCGATATTTTCCCTGTAATGATCGTTAACGAGAGCGATTCTTCCTACGACGGTAAAATTATCCTCTGCAAGTCCATCGAGAAGAAGCTGGAAGCCCTCCAGGGCGATGGTCTCCTCGTCGAAATTCCGTAACGCGCGTCCCTGGACGGTTCTTCTCTCCCGGTTCATCCCTTCCCCGCAGCCTGTTATAATCCCCACCCTCTCCATCTCCGGAGTTTGCCATGGCGGGAAAATCGGGTAGAGTGTAGTCGGTGGGTCCTTCCCAAGGTCGCGACCCCTCCTGCGCCTTCCGCAGCCAAAATGTCACCAACTTCACCAACTTCCCAGAGGTCTGTCATGTTTGTCCATGATTTGTCGCTGTCTTTCGTTGAGGCTGAGGAGGCCGATGTCGTCGCCGTCCACCGTTCATTGGGGTCGGCCTCCGCAGCCCCCGAAGGGATATCCCCCCGCCCGTGCAATGCATATGTTTGTGCCATTCAACGCGAAGGGCTGACCCGTGTCTACGTAGTCCTTGAACACGCTGACCGGAGGGGCCGCTGGGTTTTTGCCTCGCCCAAGAGTATCCCGGTGGGTGAGGCATATCTCCCACTCTTCAAGGAGGGACTGGCCTTCGCAACGTCGCTCGGGTTCACCATGCAGGAGGTCAATCTCAGCTATGGCAAGGCGATGCGGGAAGTGGTCATCCGCGATATCCCGGTCCTTCGCCGCCCATCCGCCACGGGACCGGCGAGCGCCGATGGGGCAAAGGATGCTCCTGGCGATGCAAAGAGAGAGGCGGCTCCGAAGGAGAACAAGGAGGAGCCCCCCCCTGCGGAGAATAAGCGGGAAGAGAAACCTTCGCCCAAGGACGAGAGCGAAGCAACGGCTTTGGCAGAGCGCCTTGCCGCCGAAAAGGCCGCAGCGGAACGGGAGTCGCGGGAGCGCTTTGCGGAGCTCAAGGCCCGCGTCGATAGTCTGCTTGCAGAGCGGAAGGAACAGGACGCCGCCATGGCGGCCCAGGAAGCGGCCCTGCAGGGTGAAATTGCGCGATTGACCGCGGAGAAGGAGGAGGCCGGCCAGGAGCACGCCCAGGCAACAGCTTCCCTCCGGAGCACGGTGGAACGCCTCAAGGGAGAGTTGGAGGCCTTGGGGAAGGGTGGATCGTCGGCTGCCGCTTCCCTGCGGGATGAGATTGCCTGGCTGAAGGCCGAGAAGGACAAGGCCAGCGAGGAAACCGCCCGGGAGGAAGAGCGGTTACGCGCGGAAGTGGATAAACTTGCCGCAGCGCGGGATAAGGGGGCAAGCACAGCGGCCAAGCGGATTGAATCCCTCACGACGCGGCTGGCCGACCTTGCCACGGAACAGGCAACTGCCGCCAAGGGGAATGCGGCCAGGATCAAGGAGCTTGAAGCCGAGGCGGAGCGGCTGACGGCCGAGATTGCCTCTGCCGAAAAGAAGGCCGCGGCGGACATTGCCGCTTTGGAGGCGGTGATCGAGAAACGGGCGGCGGAGAAGGAGGCGGCCCGTAAGCTGGCAGTCGACCGGCTCGTTCGGCTGGCCGCCGAGGTCGAGGTTCTGGTGGCCGAGCGGGAGGCCGTCGAGCAGGTTATCTCCCGGAAGGGGGGCGGCGAGATGGCGGGAGCCCTGGCCCGGGCCGAGGCCGAAGCGGCAACCCTCAGGAGGGAAATCGAACGGCTGGCGGCGGAGAAGACCCTTGCTACGCAGGCGAGCACCGCGCGGGTTTCGACTCTTCAGGCTGAGGTCACGCGGCTTGCCTCCCAGGGAGAGCCCCCGGCTCCGGCGCGCCGTGGCCACGGGGAGCAGATCAAGCATGAGCCCGAGAAGCCGGAGCCGGTTGTTGCCGCGACAGGAGGGGCCGCAGCGGCTTCGGAGGCGTCAACGTCGGTCGATTGGGACGATGAAGTGGCCGCTGCCGTGGGAGAGGTCCTTGCGGAAGGGCAAACCGATCCCTTCAGCTTCATGGGGGAAGGGGAGGAGTTCGTTTCGTTCGGCGCCACCGGTGGAGGAGGGGACTCCGGGGCGGGTGTGGGGTTCAGTCTCGACAAAGGGCTGGAGACGATCGAGTACGACGGCCCGGCGGATGTCATCGAGGCCCACAACTCCCTCAACGTGGTCAACATCACCCCGGCGGGGCACACTCCCCAGCCCTGCGGCGCCTATATCGTTGCCCTCAAAAAAGGAGAGCGTTTTCGAGTCCACGTGGCCTGGAGCCTTACCACGGACCACTCCACCCTTGTCTACTCTCCCGAAAAGCAGCCGACGGACGCCAACGAGTGCTCCAAGGTGGTGCGGGACGCCCTGGCCTTTGTGGAAACCGTCGGTTTCATGATGGACGCGGTCCGGCTGAACCCTGATCCGGACAAGCGCGGACGGGCCCTGGCGAAGATTCCCGTTCTTCGCCTGAAGCGGTAGCCGGGCATTATGACCGCTCTCCGGATTTCCTGTTTACACAATCCCGCCACTTCGCTAGAGTTGCCGGATTGATTTTGTCAGCTATCCAATGCAAGGAGGAAAAGTCGTATGAAAGCAGTTCTGCTCAATGGTTTCGGCGGTCTCGATGTGCTCACGGTGGGAGAGGTTGAGAGGCCGAAACCGGGGGAGGGGCAGGTTCTTGTGAAAGTGGTGGCAACGTCCATCAACCGACCTGACCTCGTCCAGCGGGAAGGGAAGTATCCCCCCCCGCCGGGTGATTCGGAGATCCTGGGGTTGGAGGTTTCCGGCACCGTTGAAGAGTTGGGCCCCGGCGTGACCGGCTGGCAGGTGGGGGATCGGGTCATGACGCTTGTGGGGGGCGGCGCCTACGCCGAGTATGCCGTGGCCTACGCCAGTCACCTGATGCGGATCCCCGAATCCATGGGCTTCGAGGAGGCGGCCTGCGTCTGCGAATCGTACATCACGGCGTTTCTCAACGTTTTCATGATCGGCGGCCTCAAGGACAACAATACCGTCATCCTCCACGGCGGCGGCGGCGGGGTAAATACCGCCGGTCTTCAACTCTGCAAGGCCCTGGTTCCCAATACGAAGATCATCGTCACCTCCCATCCGAGCAAGATGGCGCGGGTGAAGGAACTGGGCGCCGACCTGGTCATCGACTTCACCCAGACCCCCGATTTCTCGGAGGCGGTGAAGGAGTTCACCAACAAGAAGGGGGCCGATGTGATCCTCGACCATGTGGGGGCCAAGTACCTGGCGCCCAACATGAACTCCCTGGCCTATGCCGGCCGCCTCGTCATCATCGGGGTCATCAGCGGCATCAAGGCGGAGCTGAACCTGGCCCTCATGATGGTGAAGCGGCAGCAGATCATCGGCTCCGTGCTCCGCTCCCGCCCCGTGAAGGACAAGGGAGAGATCGTTGCCGAGTTCACCAGGACGGCGCTGCCGAAATTCGCCGACCGGACCATCGTCCCCATCATCGAGAAGGTGTTCACCATCGACCAGGTGGTGGAAGCCCATCGGATGATGGAAGAAGACAAGCACTTCGGGAAGATCGTGTTGAAGATCTCGTAGGGGACACCACAAGAGAGGGGCGCGGAAAACGGCGCCCCTTTCCTTTTGGGGAGGCAACGCCATGACGGCACCGCAATCGAGCACGGAACTGGATCTCAAGAACCTCACGAATCGCACGTTTCACCCTTCGCCCGTGGCCTGGGAGGACCAGGTGCTCTACTTTCTCCTGCTCGACCGCTTTTCCGACGGGAAGGAGATCGGATACCGCGACAACCGGGGGAGGCGGGTCACGAAGGGGGAAACGCCCCTTTACCAGCCAGACGACGCGGGGAATGCCATCCGCACCGAGCCCGAGGCTGCCGTCTGGCGCGAGTCGGGGAACAACTGGTGCGGCGGAACCCTTAAGGGGCTAGCCAGCAAGATGGGGTATCTCAAGCGCATGGGAGTGACCGCCGTCTGGGTCAGCCCCCTCTTCAAGCAGTGCTCCTTCGTCCCCACCTACCACGGCTACGGCATCCAGAACTTCCTCGAGGTGGACCCCCATTTCGGCACCACCGACGACCTGCGGGAACTGGTCCATGTTGCCCATGCCAACGGCATCTACGTCATACTCGACATCATCCTGAACCACGCCGGCAACATCTTTGCCTACGACCGGGGCTATACCCCCTATGACGGCTCCACCGTCTACCCGGTGACGGGGTTTCGCTCCGCCGACGGCACGCCGAACCTCCCCTTCGGCCCCATCGATACCAAGGCCAACCCCGATGCCTGGCCCGATGGCGCGGTCTGGCCCCGGGAGCTTCAGGCGGCCAACGCCTATACCCGCATGGGCCACATCCGGGATTGGGACAGCTACCACGAATACCTGGACGGTGACTTCTTCGACCTGAAGGACATCCATCTGGGTGAGGGCGAGGTTGATGCTTTCCGTCCGTCGCCGGCGCTCCTGGCCCTCTGCGAGGTTTACAAGTACTGGATCGCCCTCTCCGATGTGGACGGATACCGCATCGACACGGTGAAGCACATGGGTGCCGGGGCCACCCGGTTTTTCGCCTCGGTGATCCACGAGTTCGCCCAGGCCATCGGAAAAGAGAACTTCTACCTCATCGGCGAGATCACCGGTGGCCGGGACAACGCCTTCAAGACCCTTGATACTACTGGCCTCAACGCTGCCCTCGGTGTAGACGACATTCCGCTGCGCCTTGAGGACCTGGTGAAAGGGAGGACGAATCCTGCTGACTACTTCAACCTCTTCCGCAACTCCCTCCTGGTGCGGAAGGAATCCCACGTCTGGTTCCGGGACAAGGTGGTGACGGTCATCGACGACCACGACCAGGTCTGTCGGGGGGCCAAGAAGGAGCGTTTCTGCGCCGGCGATCCCAAGTGGCACCGGCTCGTGCTGAACGCCCTGGCCCTGAACACGACGACCCTCGGCATCCCCTGCGTCTACTACGGCACCGAGCAGGCCTTTGACGGCGAGGGGGGGGATGACCGGTATCTGCGCGAGTGCATGTTCGGCGGTCCTTTCGGCGCGTTCAGAACCCGGGGCGTCAACTTTTTTGACGAGGAAAACCCGGTCTACCGCGAGTTCGCGAAGATTCTCGCCCTGCGCCGGGAGAAGCTCCCCCTGCGGCGCGGGCGCCAGTATCTGCGGGAGATCTCGGGGGACGGGGTCACTTTCGGGCTTCCCTATGTCATCGGGGGCGAGATTCGCTCGGTGGTCCCCTGGTCCCGCATCTTTGACACCGAAGAGATGGTTCTTGCCATCAACACCGATGCCGACTCCCCCCGCACCGCCTGGGTGCTGGTTGACGGGAGCCTCCACCGGGAGGGTGACCGCTTCGCCTACCGCTACTCCACCGATCCGGGGCAGGTACGCGGAACAACCGCTGTCCAGCGGATCAACGATGCCGTTCAGGCGATACAGGTGACGGTTCCCGCAGCCGGTTTCGTGATGCTCGAACAGCGATGACATCTGCTGATGTCGTGGCGGCGAAGGAGGTGTCGTCATGGCCCATACTTTGCTGTGTGAACCAAGTTCTACATTTCAATTCAGGGAGAGCGGCATGTGGACCGATGATCTGGCAGTGGGGATCGATGACATTGACAGCCAGCACAAGGCGCTGTTCGAGCAACTGGATAAGCTTCTGGACGCATGCGTGGCCGGGGGGGAGCGGGAAGAGGTGGTGACCATGCTCTGCTTCCTCGATCAGTACGTGGTGGCCCATTTTTCCGCCGAGGAGAAGCTGCAGCAAGAGTACGGCTATCCCGGCTACGAGAAACACCGGGCCGAGCACGAAGAATTCATGCGGCGAATCAACCGTTTTGTGGAAGAGGTGGCCGCCGCGGCCCCGACTCGGGACTTCGTTCTCAGGGTGAACCAGACGCTCATTGACTGGCTCAAGTTCCATATTCTCGCTGTGGACAAGGAAATGAGCGAATTTCTTCTCAAGAAAATGCGTTGCAATCCGATATAGTTAACCGGGGGAAGCATCAGCTTTCCAGTCAATCAACCGTAACGGTGGGGGAAGGTATGCCAGAATTTTCAGATGTACCGCGGGATATGGACGTGTTGGACTCGATCCTGTCCAAAGAAACCAAAAACGGCTTCCTCGTCGACGTGCGCCTCGTGAAACGGCCGCGCCAGTACGAGGCGGCACTGTTCCTGAACGGCAAATACAAGCCGGGACCGCCGGTGCCGCGTCCCCTGGACAACCCCACGACCGATGCCTCCCACTGGATGGGGGTGAGGCCCAGCGTCGGGTTCAGCCCGGAGGAGGCCGATGCCATCACCGACGAGGTTATGTCCCAGAACAGGCTTCGCCGCCTGACGTTCACCGACCGATGGGGGCGGGAATACGACTACGACTGACGTTCTCCCGATGTCGCACGACAAAAAGCGGGATTCCGGCGCACTACGCTGCCGGGTCCCGCTTTTTTGTTGCCCGCAAACGACCCCACTAGCTCACCCCGGCGGGTTGAGCCGCTCCGCCACCGCCAGGTAGTCCTCCCACACATCCATGTCCATGACCACCCCCTCGTCGGTCACCGGCACTAGGCGAACCTTGTCGCGGTGCCGTCCGATGACATCGCGCAGGGTGGCCACCTGACCGATCTCCTGGAGGATGGCGGCGGGGAAGAGGGTCGGGTGACCCTTCGCACCGTCGTGGAGCGGAATGAGGATGGCGTCCGGCTCCTCTCCGTGGCGGTTCACGAGGGCCCGTACCGTGTCGGGTCTGACCAGGGGATGGTCGGCCAAGGCCACGAGAACTCCCGTCGGACCCGATGTCAGCCGGGCAAGGCCCGTTCTGGCCGAGTCGGCCATGTCACAGGAGTCTGATTCATTAACGGCCACCACGACGGGGTAGCGGGAAACGGCCGCGGCAACCTCGTCTCCACCGGGGCTGACCACGACGATGATCTCCTGCAAGCCGACGGCGGTGAGGGTGTCGAGACAATGGGCCACGGCGGGGCGGTCGGCAAGCTGCAGGAGTTGCTTGCAGAGTCCCATCCGTTGCGACTTGCCGGCAGCCAGAAGGATTGCGGCGACGTTCATGCCTTGCCCGTTGCAGCCAGAACCCGTTCCGGCGTCATCGGCAGGGTCCGCAGGCGGGCCCCGGTGAGGGCGAACAGGGCGTTAGCCACGGCAGGAGCCACTGGCGGGACTCCCGGCTCGCCGATCCCTCCCGGCTTCTCCCCGTTCCGGACAATGTGGGTCTCCACCCGGGGCATCTCGTTCATCCGGATGATGGGGTAGTCATGGTAGTTGGACTGCTCCACCCGGCCGTTCTTGAAGGTGATGGCTCCGTGAAGGGCCGCCGAGAGGCCGAAGGCGATCCCCGACTCCATCTGCGCTTCGATGATGCCGGGATTCACGAACCGGCCGCAATCCACGGCGCAGACGACCCGGTGCACCCGGATTTCTCCTTTTGCACCGACCGATACCTCTGCCACCTGGGCCACGATACTTCCGAAGGACTCATGGACGGCGATTCCCCGTCCCCGCCCCTCGGGCAGCGCCTTTCCCCACCCAGCCTTTTCCGCAGCCAGGTCCATGGCTCCCACGAGCCGCGGATGCTTCTCCAGGAGCTGCCGGCGGTACTGATAGGGATCCTTCCCCGCCAGGTGGGCAAGTTCGTCGATGAAGCTCTCCTTCACGAAGGCGGTGGCCGAATGCCCCACCGACCGCCACCAGAGGACCGGCACTCCGGCCGGCGCCATGTGGTAGTCGCAGAGGAAGTTTGGCACCGCGTAGGGTGAATCGGCGGCCCCCTCCACGGAGGTGTCGTCGACGCCGTTTTTCACCATCCCCTTCTCGAAGGGGGTGCCGATGGCGATGGACTGGCAGACGATCCGGTGTTTCCAGGCAACGGGCATTCCGGCGGCGTCAAGTCCGGCGGAGAGCTCGTTATGGAAAGTGGGGCGGTACCAGCCGCCGTGGATGTCGTCGTCCCGGGTCCAGACCACCTTCACCGGCTTGCCCATGGCCTTGGATGCCTGCACCGCTTCCCGCACGAAGTGGGAGTCGGGGACTGCCCGCCTCCCGAACCCGCCCCCCAGGAACATGGTGCGGAGGGTTATCTTATCGGGGGGAAAGCCAGTGATCTTTGCCGCCGCGTTCCGGTCCCCGGTCTGCATCTGGGTGCCTGCCCAGATGTCGCAGTGGCCGGGCTCCACCCTCGCCACGCAGTTCAGGGGCTCCAGAGGGGCGTGGGCAAGGTAGGGAAGGTCGTAGACCGCGTCGATCCGCTTTACTGCTTGCTTCAGCGCGGCGTCCGGGTCTCCCCGGCGGGCAGCCACGGCTCCGGGGAGTTTTGCCATCTCCGCGTACTCATCCCGCTGGAGGCCGCTGTCGAGGCCTGCCAGGGGCCCTTCGTTCCATTCGATTTCCAGGGCCTCACGTCCCTTGACGGCAGCCGGGAAACTATCGGCAATGACCGCCACCCCTGCATCGATGGGGATCACCCTCTTCACTCCCGGCACCTTTTCCGCCTTGTCATGGTGAATCTTCATGGCCTTGGCGCCGAAGACCGGCGGCCGCGCCACCACGGCGGTGAGCATGCCGGGTATGGCGACATCGAGGCCGAAGAGTGCGGTGCCGTCCACTTTGGCAGGAGTGTCGAGCCGTTTGACCGGCCGGCCGATGACGCTGTAATCCTTGGGTGACTTCAGCTGCACCTCCGCCGGGGGCTTCAGCCGGGCGGCCCGTTCAGCCAGTTTCCCGTAGGAGAGGCGCCTGCCGCTGGCATGATGGAGGACAAATCCCTTTTCGGCCCGACACTGACCAGGCTTCACCTTCCATGTTTCGGCGGCGGCAGCCACGAGCATCATCCGGGCCGTTGCCCCCGCTCTTGCGAGACGGTCCCATTCGGACCGCACGCTCGTGCTGCCACCGGTCGCCTGGATCCCCCACTCGGCGTGGTTGTAGGGCGGGGTCACCGGCGCCGCCTCAACCCGGATGGTGGCCGGATCCACCTCCAGTTCCTCGGCAACGATCATGGGAAGCGCGGTATAGACCCCCTGGCCCATCTCCGACTTGTTGACGATCACCGTCACCGAATCGTCGGTGCCGATCCGGATGAAGGCGTTGGGAGCGAAGGTCTCGCGGGGGGGCTCCATGCCGGCGGCGGTTCCTCCCGGCAGGTGGACCCCTATGATCAGCCCGCCCCCCAGAACGATGCCTGCCTTCAGAAAATCGCGACGGCTCACGATGACGATTCCGCTCATGACGCACCCCCTTTCGCCGGCGTGCCGGCGGCCCGGTGGATTGCCCGGCGGATGCGCTGGTAGGTGCCGCATCGGCAGAGGATTCCCTCCATGGCCTCGTCAATGGCGGCATCGTCGGGCTTGGGGTTGGTTGCCAGAAGGGCGGTGGCAGCCATGATCTGTCCCGGCTGGCACCAGCCGCACTGGGGGACATCATCGGCGATCCACGCCTGCTTCACCGGGTGAGACTCGGGAATCCCCTCGATGGTGGTTACCTCCTTGCCGGCCACGGCCGACACGGGGGTGACGCAGGAGCGGATCGCCCGTCCCTCCACGTGGACGGTACAGGCGCCGCAGAGGGACATGCCGCAGCCGAATTTGGTTCCCGTGAGGCCGATCACCTCCCGGATCACCCAGAGAAGTGGCGTGTCGGGGGGAACGTCCACCTGGTGCCGCGTGCCGTTGACAGTCAGAGCTATCATGCGTTTTCCCTCCTTCCGTGGATGGGGGTGCGGCTACCGCACCGTAAAGCTGGTTTCGCGGCTATCCTTTGCCGTGGCGCTCTTGACCGTGGAGATTACCCGGTAGTTCCCTGTCTTAGCGTCTTTGGGGAGGACGATGGGGATGGTGAAGGTGTAGGTGCCGCCGCCATGGGTGACCATGGCCTCGGGATTCCCGACGAGTTCACCCCCGTGGTAGATTTCGACGGACTCGGTCAGCCCTACCTGCTCGGTGGTGGACGGGGTGAGGAGTGCGTAGGTGGCCTGGACCTCCACCCGTTCTCCGGGGTTCACGGTTGTGGGGGTGGTGGTCACGTTTTCGAGGCGCACCATGGTCCCCGACGATGGCTGGACGTTGTACTTGGCGGCGGTCTCCTCGGCAGTGAGCTTCTTGTCGATGGTGTAGTTGCCGATGACGCCGCCGATGAGCGCTCCGGCCAGACCGCCGAGAACGGCTCCCTTGGTCCGTGAACCCTCTCCGGCCAGCAGTGCACCGGCCAGGGCGCCGGCGGCGCCGCCGTAGCCTGCCCCCTTTGCCGCTCCCTCGTGTTCCTTCGGAATGGTGACGCACCCCGTGATGCCCCCCAACGTGAATGCCGCAAGCGTAACGAGTGAAATCAGCCTGATTTTCATGGGTTCCCTCCTTGGCGGTGCCGTGTTCCCGTCATCGCGCGCACTTGTTTGGTGAGTAACGGAAAAAGTATAGCGGGGAGGGAAACGAATGCAACGGGGGGGAGGATGAGAAGGAGTGAATGGAGGGTGGGCGGGCCGTCAGCTGCAGACGCGGTTGCGGCCGCCACCTTTGGCCCGGTAGAGGGCTTGGTCGGCCGCCTTGATGACGTCGGCGGGGCGGCGGCGGTCGGCGCTGCTCTCGGCAACGCCGATGCTGACGGTTACTGAGACGGTGGCGTTGCCGCGTCCGGTGCCGTAGCGGAGTTTTTTCCCCTCTTTGGACGAACTGGGGCGGTCGGTGCCGCGCAGGCGCATCTGGTAGTCGGCAATGGTGCGGCGCAGCCCTTCCAGGTCGGCGAGAACCTCCTCTCGCTCCTTGCGGTGGAAGAGGATAGTAAACTCTTCACCGCCGTAGCGGTAGACCTTTCCGCCCCCGCCCACGCCCCGCAGCTTCGATGCAACCATCCGCAGCACCTGGTCCCCCACGTCGTGGCCGTAGGTGTCGTTGAACCTCTTGAAATGGTCCACGTCCACCATGGCCACGGTGTAGCGCCGCCCGAGCCATGTGAGCTGCTCGTTGAGGGCGCGGCGGGAGGGGAGGCCGGTCAGCTCGTCCCTGAAGGCCATGTTGTAGGAGTCCTTCAAAACCCCGAGGGTGAGGATGGCGGCGGCGGCAGCCATGAAAACCGGCGTGACGAACTCTGCCCCGATGCCGTTGCAAGCCACCACAAAGGCCGCCATGACTCCCAGAAGGCTTGCGTCTATGGGAGACTGGCCCCTGGCGGCCCGACCGATTACCACGGCCGTCCCGAGGACGATTACCGGCAGTGCCGGCTGGGGAAGCTGGAGCCCAGCCAGGAGGTGGCTCTCGGTGAACCGGCAGGAGAGAAGTTGCTGGACCGCCACATGCCCCGGTTCCATGGCCCATCCCACGAAAAGGGCCTGGAGCGCCAGGAAGGCGAAACGGAGCCGGCCGGCAACGGTCATGATCCCCCGCTCGCGCATGAGGGAGAAGAGCGTGATGTTCAGGGGGACAAGAACGCAAACGGACTGGAACAGGACCGTGGCCGTGATTCCGGTCGGAGCGCCGTTCAGGTGCCCCCGGAAGCTCCAGTAAACGGCAATCAGAACGAGAAAAACGAAAAATGCCCTCCCCCGGTGAAAATGGAACGAGAGCATCATGCCCAAAGCCATGGTCAGATAGGGAATGAAGGGGAGAAGCTCCAGCCGCCCCGGCGGTAGCGTTGCCACCTGGGGGAAGAACCAGATGGTGGCTGTGAGAAACGCAGCGGGAATAAGGAAAATGGTCAGGTTTTTCATTGAAAGAGCATGCATGCTGCAAAGGCTCCTAGTTGATGGGTCCTAAGCAAACATATCGGAGAAAAATGAGAAAACTTTAGAAGGCTTAATCAATATTTTCCTGAAAAGAGAGGGTCATTGAGTCCAGCTCCAGGGCGGCCAGGCACCCCATGCCGGCCCGCTCCCGGTAGACGCAGCCGTTGTCGAGGACGATACGGTCGGTGGAAAGTCCCCGGAGAATTTCTGAGCGGCTCATGGGGGTGTGGCCGCCGATGACGCGCCGGCCACCGATCACCTCCTTGCGGACCTCCAGGGATCGGCTCCAGAGCATTGCCTCGGTGTCGGCAAAGGGGGAGGGGATGGCAAAGTTGAGACTCGCGTGGAGCAGCACGAAGTCGGGGAGAATGCGATAGTAGGGCATCTCGGCCATGAAGCGACGGTAAGGGAGAGGGATCTCGCAGGCATCCTCCACGCCGAAACTATCGAGGGTGGCGCGACCGCCGTTTTCGAACCACATCCGGAACATGTTGCGGTCGCCGCAGCTCTCCAGGAGCATCTCCTCGTGGTTCCCCCGCACGGGGAAGACCCGATACCCTTTCAGGGTGAGCCCCATGAGGATGTCGAGGACTTCCCTGCTGCGGGGGCCCCGGTCGATGTAGTCCCCCAGGAGATAGAGCTCGTCGCTGCGTCTCAGGTGGATGACTTCCCGGAGAAGGCGGTCCAGAGTCAGGGCGCAGCCGTGGATATCGGGGATGACAAAGCGGCGGGAGAGTTGGGTTCTTTTCAATGCGATACCATTCGGGAAGCAAAATTCATTCGAAGTAATGACCCCTTATACCATGCGGACCCCTGTCAAGTAAACGGTCACTGATTGTCAACCTTGGTGTCTGGCTTGGTTGACGAAAAGGCGGTGAATGTGCTACAAACGGAGCGCCGATGAAAGGAGAACCCGTGTCGAAAAGCTTTGCCAAAGAACTGGAGATGCTGAAGGCCCAGGGGCTTCACCGGAGGATGCGCCACATCGCCGGAAGCCAGGGGAGCAGGGTCGTTGTGGACGGGAAGGAGGCGCTCCTCCTCTGCTCCAACAACTACCTGGGGCTGGCCGACCATCCCCGTCTGGCGGAGGCGGCCATCCGGGCCGTGGAGCGCTACGGCACCTCCAGCGGTGCATCACGTCTCGTCTCCGGCACCATGGAACTCCACGCCCTCCTCGAAGAGCGGATCGCCCGCTTCAAGGGGACCAGCGCGGCCCTGGTCTTCAACTCGGGCTATGCCGCCAACAGCGGCATCATCCCGGCCCTGGTGGGGAAGGGGGACGTGGTCTTCTCCGACCGGCTCAACCACGCGAGCATCGTGGATGGCTGCCTCCTCTCCCGGGCCACCATGGTCCGCTATCCCCACAACGACACGGCTGCCCTGCTGCGGCTTCTGGAGCGGCATCAAACCGCCGGCCGGCGGATCATCGTCACCGACGGGGTCTTCAGCATGGACGGTGACATGGCGCCGCTGCGGGAGCTGGCGGCCCTCAAGCGGGAATTCGGCGCCCTTCTCATGGTGGACGATGCCCACGGCACCGGCGTCCTGGGCGCGACCGGCCGGGGGAGCGCCGAGCTTCAGGGGGTGATGGCGGAGATCGACATCCACATGGGAACCCTCGGCAAGGCCCTCGGCAGTTTCGGCGCCTACGCCGCGGCTTCGGAGGACGTGATCGATTACCTGGCGAACAAAGCCCGCAGTTTCATCTTTTCCACGTCGCTCCCACCGGCGGTCCTGGCCGCATCTCTTGCCGCCGTCGATCTGGTCGACTCCCCCGATGGCGCGGCGCTCCGGGAGCGGCTTGCCCGCAACACCGCTTTCTTCAGAGAGGGCTTGTGCGCCGCCGGTTTCGACACCATGGGGAGCGAGACCCAGATTGTTCCCCTCTTCGTGGGGGGAGCCGAAGAGACCATGGCCTTCACGGCCCGGTTGCTGGAGGCAGGGGTCTTTGCCCAGGGGATACGCCCTCCCACGGTTCCTGCCGGGACCTGCCGGCTCCGCTGCACCCTCATGGCGACCCACACGGAGGAGGACCTGGCCCGGGCAGTGGCGCTCATGGCGACAATCGGCAAAGGGATGGGGGTAATTTGACCGATGCCCTTCATGGAAACTGCTGACAAGGTAACGATGCACTATGAGGACGAAGGTTCGGGCTTTCCCCTTGTCTTCGTCCATGGCTGGGCCATGTCCGGGAAGGTCTGGGCCTTCCAGAAGCCCCTGGCTGACCATTTTCGCCTCATTACGTTGGACCTTCGGGGGCACGGAAAATCGTCCGCCGCTCCCGGTTACGCCTTTTCCGACTTCGCCGCCGACCTGGCGGCCCTCTTCGACCGGTTGGGCCTCGAGCGCGCTGCACTTGTCGGCTGGTCCCTGGGGGCCCAAGTGGCCCTGGAGGCCGTTCCGCTCCTGGGGGACCGCGTTGTTGCCCTGGTGCTCGTGGCCGGTACCCCCAAGTTCACCACCGCCGACGGCTGGCCCCACGGCCTCCCGTCACATGAGGCACGAGGGCTCGGCCTGCGGCTGAAGCGGGCCTATGACGCCACCCTGGGGGACTTTTTCCGGCAGATGTTCGCGGAGGGGGAGCTGTCCCACGATCAGTATCAGCGCATCGTCCGGGAGATCGTGATTCCCCGGCCCCTCCCCGATCCCGGCGCGGTGCAGGCATGCCTCGTCACCCTCGCCGGCGGCGATCACCGCAATCTCCTGCCCGCTATCGCCGCGCCGACCCTCGTCATCCACGGCGACCGGGATGCCATCTGTTCCCCCGGTGCTGGCCGGTACCTGGCCGAGGGGATTCCCGGCGCCCGCTTCCTCTCCGTGGAGGGGACAGGGCATGCCCCGTTCCTCTCGCACCCAGAGCGGTTCAACCAGGAGCTGAGCCGCTTCCTTGCGGAGGTGATCGGCCGTGATTGACCGCCGCAGGGTGAGACATTCCTTCCACCGGCAGGCCCTGGAGTACGACGCCCATGCCGCTGTCCAGAAACGGGTCGTGGAACGGTTTCTCCAGATCTTGGACGACGAGGTGGACTCTCCCCCCCGGATCCTCGACGTGGGGGCGGGCACCGGACTCCTGGCCCGTCAGCTTGCCGACCGTCACCCCGCGGCGCTTCTCTCCTGCGTCGACCTGGCCCCCGGCATGGCCGCAACGGCGCGACAACGCCTCGGCTCCCGGGCACTGGTGGCCGTGGCCGATGCGGAACAGCTCCCCTTTGCCGGCGCCTCATTCGACTGCGTCGTCTCCACCTCCACCTTCCAGTGGCTCACCACCCTCGACGCCGCCTTTGCCGAGGCGTGGCGGGTGCTGGCCCCCGGCGGGCTCTTCGCCTTCGCCCTCTTCGGCCACGGCACCTTCCACGAGCTGAAAGGCTCCTACCGGTCTGCCCTGACCGCCGTGGGGCGCGAGGACGAGGACCGGACCCAGCGCTTTTTCACCGAAACCGAAGCCGGAGCGGCCCTGGAGAGGACCGGCTTCGGGGTGAGGCGCCTCTGCGTCGAGGATGAGGTTGAGTGGCATCCGGACGTGCCGGCCTTCCTCCGCTCCGTAAAGCGGGTCGGTGCCGGCAACGCCTCGCCGCTCCGGGGGCGGGGCCTCGCGGAGCGGCGGGTCATGGTGGAGATGATGCGGGTCTACGGGGAACGGTACGGCGGGGAGCGGGGGATTCCGGCCACCTACACGGTGATCTACGGGGTGGGGATGAAGCCAGAAGCGGCAGAAAAATAACACTGAGAGACGGAGAACACGGAGAAATCAATGCATTAGTTCAGTCGTTGCCTGACCTTCCGGGCGCGTTTAAAGCTGGTTGTTTTTTTGTGAAGGATTTTTTTTCTCAGGTTTTCTCCGTGTGCTCCGTTGCTCAGTGTTATTAAGGCCTTAAACGCACTGCAACACGAAACATTTCAGGTACTCGGTCTCCGGCACGGCCAGGAGCACGGGGTGATCCGGGGCCTGGGAGCGGGTCTCCACGATCCGCACCTGACGCCCCGCCTGGCGGGCCGCCTGGGCCAGGAGATCCCTGAACAACTCCCGCCCCCCATGTGGTAGGAACAGGAGCAGGTGATCAGGTACCCTCCAGCGTCGAGGAGTTCCAACCCACGCCGATTGATGGTGAGATATCCCTTTTCCGCCTCCTTCAACGCCTTCTTGTTCTTCACGAAGGCAGGGGGATCGAGGACCACCACGTCGAAGCGCCGCCCCTCGTGTCTCAGGCTCCGGAGCCGGTCAAAGGCGTCGCAGACCTCAACGTGCACCACTCCTTCAAGCCCGTTCAGGGCCGCGTTCTCCCGGGCAAGGGCCGTGGCCCGCTCCGAGATGTCGAGGCAGGTCACTTCCGCGGCACCAAAGGCCGCGGCATGGACTCCCCAGCTTCCCGAGTAGGAGAAACAGTCCAGAACCCTCTTCCCTGCCGCCATTCCCTTCAGTACGAGATGGTTTTCCTTCTGGTCGAGAAAGTGGCCGGTCTTCTGGCCTCCGGCCAGGTCAACCCGGAAGCGCAAACCATGCTCCTCCGCCTCCACCGTCTCCGGGATCTCCCCATACAGTACTTCCACTGTTTCCGCCAGCCCCTCCAGCGACCGCACGGCCACGTCGTTGCGGGCGATGATCCCCTTGGGAGCGAAAAGTTCCATGAGAGCCTCCACGATGGCTCCCCTGCGTGCCTCCATCCCCGCGGTCAGTATCTGGACCGAAAGCCGGTCGCCGTACTTGTCGACGACGAGGCCGGGGAGAAAGTCCCCTTCGCCGTGGACGACCCGGAAGGTGGCCATGTCCGGGTAGAGGTTGCGACGCAGTTTCAGCGCCCGGCCGATCCGCTCCTTGAAAAACGCTGGCGAATCGATCTCCTCCCGCTCCCGGGAGAGGAGCCGCACCGCGATGAGGGAGTGGGGGTTGTAGTAGCCTGTGCCGAGAAAACCGCCCCCCGTATCGTAGACCTCGGCGGTGGCGCCGGGGATCCGTTCCCCCTTTGCCTCCCGAATCTCGTTACTGAAGACCCAGGGGTGGCCTCCCTTGATTCGGCGGTCTTCGCCACGGTTGAGGGTCACGCGGATAGCGGCTGTTTCCATGGTTGTCTCCAAAAAAAATCCCCTCGCCGGGAGGGGATTCGTGGTGTTTGTGTGCAGGCTGCCGTTCAGCCGAGGACCTCGATGAGCTTCTTGGCCAGGGGGTGTACCACCGAGTAGTGGACTTCCACCCCGTCCCGTTTTCCCTCGATGATTCCCTTGTTCTTCAGAAGGGCCAGATGCTGGGAGACGGTGGCCTGGGGAAGTCCGAGGCACTCCCAGATATGCTTCACGTTGCACTCCCGCGTACAGAGCCCTGCAACGATCTTGAGCCGGATCGGGTGGCCGAGCACCTTGAAGATTTCCGCTTCCTCGGAGAAAGTCCTGCTGATGTCGAAGTCCATGGATTCCGTCCTGTGGGCCGGGGGAGAACCCTTGCCATGCAGAGTGCAACTCCCCTCACGTTTGAGCAATAATCTAAATATATTTATATTGTTCCCGACCTGTGTTGTCAAGGAAAAGGTACTGATCAGAAAAACAGTTTATGACTGAAATGGCAGGCTGCCAGATGGCCTGCCCTCTTTTCTTCGAGGGGAGGGGAAGTGGTGGCGCAGACCGGTTCCGCGTAGGGGCAGCGGGGGTGGAAAGGGCATCCCGTCGGCGGGTTGAGGGGGGTGGGGGGATCCCCCTTGAGGATGATCCGTTTCTTCCCCTCGAAAGGGGTGATCCGGGGAACCGCCGACAGGAGCGCCTCGGTGTAAGGGTGCTGGAAGCGGGCGAAGATTGCGTCCCGGGGGCCGGTCTCAACAATCCTCCCCAGGTACATGACCGCAACCCGATCGCTCAGGTGTCGCACTACGGAGAGATCATGGGCGATGAAGAGGTAGGAGAGCCCCAGGGTTCGCTTCAGTTCGTCCAGCAGGTTGATGATCTGGGCCTGGATGGAGAGGTCGAGGGCCGACACCGGCTCATCGGCGACAATCAACCTTGGAGAGACCGCCAGTGCCCGGGCAATGCCGATCCGTTGCCGCTGCCCACCGGAAAACTCGTGGGGGTAGCGGTTGATCTGCTCCGCCGTGAGTCCTACCATTTCCATGAGCTCCATGACCCGCTCCCGGCGCCTCTCCTTCGGGACGAGGCCGTGGATGGCCAGGGGCTCCCCGATGATGTCCCCGACCCGCATCCGTGGGTTGAGAGACGAGAAGGGGTCCTGGAAGATCATCTGCACGTCCTTGCGGAAGGCGGCCCGTTCATCGGCCGTTGCCCCGGCCATATCCGCGCCCCGGAATCGGATTGCGCCGCCGTCGGGCTCAAGAAGACCCATGAGGAGCTTGCCCACGGTGGACTTGCCGCAGCCGGATTCGCCGGCAAGCCCTAGGGTTTCCCCCTCTCCTATCCGGAGCGACACGCCGTCAACGGCCCGCAGCACCTTACTGGGTGTGAAGGGGCTCGGTCTTACGATAAAGGTCTTGGAGATGTTTTCCAGTGCGATGAGAGGTGTCGTCATCGGTATTTCCAGCACCGGACCCGGTGTCCCGGCGTGATTTCCCTGAGTTGAGGTGTTTCACGGTCGCATTCCCACTGTTTCTGCGGGCAGCGGGAGCAGAAACCGCAACCGGGGAGATCCCCGAAGAGGCTCGGCACGTGGCCCGGTATCGTCGTGAGGGGGCGGCCCGGTTCGCTCCGCTGGGGGAGCGAGGCGAGGAGCCCTTCGGTGTAAGGGTGGAGGGGAGTGGCCAGGAGCTTGTCTGTCGGGCCTTCTTCCACGATTTGTCCCGCGTACATGACAAGGGTCCGGTCGGCCCGTTCGGCCACTACCCCCAGGTCATGGGTGATGAGGAGAAGCGCCATCCGGTGCTCTTCCCGGAGCCGGTCCATGAGCTCCAGGATCTGGGCCTGGATGGTTACGTCGAGGGCGGTGGTTGGTTCGTCGGCAATGAGGAGCCGGGGTTTGCAGGCAAGGGCCATGGCGATCATGACCCTCTGGCGCATCCCTCCCGAAAGCTGGTGGGGGTAGTCCCGGAGCCTTTCGGCTGGGGAGGGAATCCCCACCTGTGCCAGGAGTCGCTCCGCTTCCTCCAGCGCCTCCCGCCGGGAGACTCCCCGGTGGATGATCAACCCCTCGGCTATCTGCCGGCCGATGGGAAATACCGGGTTCAGGGAGGTCATGGGCTCCTGGAAGATCATGGCGATCCGGTTTCCGCGGATGTCCTGCATTTCTTCGTCGCTGAGGCGGAGGAGGTCGCGTCCTTCAAAAACGATTTCGCCTGCCGTGATCACGCCGGGGGGGAGGATAAGGCGCAGGAGCGATAGGGCGGTCACGCTCTTGCCGCATCCGGATTCTCCCACGACGGCCACGGTCTCGCCTTCGGCCACGGTGAAGTCGACGCCGTTCACGGCATGAACGTCCCCCGCTGAGAGGCGGAAGCGGGTGGTGAGCCCTTTGACGGTGAGAAGGTCCGGCACGATGGGGTTCCTGAGAGGATAGTTGCGCTGCTGGAGCGGTGTGGTGGTCAGGGAGACCTTATACCACGATCACGGGAAGGGGGCAAATCGTAATGCGATGACGGATAGGGGAGGGGGTCAACCGATGCGGATGCCGTAGTCACTGAGGGGAACCACTTTGCGCCGTTCCCGCATCGGGGTCTCTTCCATGTCGGATTTATCGCAGGAGAAGCCGAAGGTGCCGCTCTCGATGAGTTCGATGAAGTGAGGCACCAGTTCTGGGTCGAACTGGGCTCCGGCATGGTCGACCAGTTCCTTTGCCGCCGCTTCAACGGGAAGCGCTTTGCGGTAGGGGCGGTCTGATGTCATGGCGTCAAAGGCGTCGGCGATGGCGAGGATGCGCGACTCCAGAAGGAGTTCGCCGGCAGGGATGCGGTTCGGGTAGCCCCGGCCGTCGTACCGCTCGTGGTGTTGGCCGATGCAGATGCGGACGTCCTGGAGGAAGTCGATGGGCTCCAGAATCCTCATGCCGATGACTGGATGCTGCTGGAGGTCGTGAATTTCCTCGGGAGAGAGCTTTCCTTCTTTGTGGAGAAGGTTCAGGTCGATGCCGATCTTTCCGATGTCGTGGAGGATGGCGGCCCGCTCGATAATTTTGAGCCGCTCGGGGGGGAGCGTCAGTTTGCGGGCCAGCTCCAAAGAGTAGCGGGTCACCCGCTCCGAATGGCCACGGGTGTAGCTGTCGCTGGCCTCGATGGCGGAGACCAGTGCCTGGATCGTATGGAGGTAGGTGGCCTGCTGCTCGTCGTAGAGCTGGGCGTTCTTGATGGCGATGCTCGCCTGGGCGGCGATGGTGACGAGAAGTTCCAGTTCTTCCGCGTTGTAGGTGGAACTGTCCCGCTTGTTGACGGCGGTGATGGTGCCGATGATCTCGTCCTTGATCATAAGCGGCGCACAGATGAGGTTTTTGCGCTCATAGCCCAGGGCGCTGAAGCGGTCGAACTGGGGAAACTCGTTAATGTCGGGAATGAGGAGCGGAGTTCGGTTTTCAATGACCCAGGTCGAGACGCTCGACGGCTTCATCTGCAGGATGGTAGAGGCTTCCGGCGTCACTTCGTGCCCCAGGAGCGTGGTGACTAGCAGGTTCCGTCCCTGCTGGTTGTAGAGGATGATATAACCGATCTCAGCATTGAGTGTCTTAACGGCAGTGCGGACGATGAGGTCGAAGATCTTTTTACTCTCCATGGTGGAGTTGACGGCAAGGCCAACCTTGTACAGGGTCGAGAGGCGGGCCACGGCCCGCTCCAGGTTGACGTTCTTGTCTTCGAGTTCGCTGGCGAGGTCGGCGATGCGGTAGTTGGCCTCCTCGATCTCCTCGATCCGCTCCTCCATGCCGACGTTGAGGTTTTCGATCTCCCGGAGCTGATCCTCCAGCTTCTGGTTCATGAGGTGCATCTCGTGGTGATGGGCAAGTTTTGACTGGGCCCGTGCCAGTTCCCGTTCGTGGCCGATGGTGGTGTCTACGAAGTAGCGGAGTTTGCTCACCATCATGTTGAAGTTGTCGGAGAGGGCTTTCATCTCGGTGCTGCTGGCAATATCGGTCTTGACGTCGAAATCGCCCCGCTCTATCCCTTGCATGGACGAGATAATGGCCTTGAGCGGACGGTTCACGTAGGCGTGGAGGAAAATGAAAATGGTGGCGAGGATGAGGACGACCATGGTGAGCATCGAGACCGACATGAAGAACTTATCCTGGTCCAGATACGACTCAAGGTACCTTATGGAGAGCTCAACCTCAAGGGCGCCGAGGAGCGTGGTGCCGGCATCGTGGCAGGCGTGGCACGCCGGTTTGTTATATATGGGGGCAATGCTCTTGAAAATCTTGTCGCTGTCTTCGTTGCCGACATTAACGAGAGCGATTCGTTTTCCCTCCTTGTACATCTCAAGGTCGGCGGGACCGACCTGAAGACCGATTTCCGGCTTGATGGCGGAGTTGAGGATACGTCCCGCTTCGTCAAAAATCCGCAGGTTCTCGATCTTGTCCTTTTCCTTTAGCCGGCTGAGGATGCGTTGCACCTCGTCGGTCCGGCCACTCATCATCACGTTCTCAATGGTGCTTTGAAGCGTCGTGGTAAGAAGGACGGCGTTTTGGGCGGATATCTGCGTTATCAGCCGTTTCTGGTGCTGATATTCCAGGATGCTGACTACGAAGACGAGTAAGCACACAATAAGGGTTATCGTCCCGAGTATTTTGACTTTCAGTGAATTCATAGCGTCAATATACCGACTGCCCCTGGCAACGCCGGTGTTTATCGTGGCCGTTTTGGGTCTGCAAATATGGCTATATGGCGGTTAGTTTGTGCTAATTCTGTGTGTTGTGCTTGTCGCGAAGGCGTATTTCGGTTGCCGTCCGCGGGATGGGGATGTCAGTCCAAACCGGCATGAACAGTGGTTTTTGCCCCCTAAATGCTTGACATTGAACTGGCCTGCACCTATGATGACCATCCGTTGCAGTATCTGGTTAATGTCCCTGTTCTTCGTACTGCATAAGCAATTTGGTTGCCAAGTATACTATGCTCGAAGGGGGCTTTTACCCCTTCCTTTCTTTTTTTGTGTCGTTGAAAGTCAGTATCGGAAGGTCTCTCTGTTACCGTGAGGTTTCTGCTTACCATAGCGGCTCTGCTCCTGCTCCTTGCTGGGGATGGTTCCGCAGCGACCCTCCCCCGGCAGGAGGCCGTTCGGGTTGCCATTATCAAGGGAGTCGACAGCGTAAGGATCGATGGTGACGGCGTGCTTGCCACCGATGGGAGGGGTGAACCGCTACGTCTGACTCTCCCCGCGCAGGTCAGGCGTGTCGGAGGCTCTCTCTCCGTGGGGGGGCAGACGGTTGCCCGACTCACGGTTACTTCTCCCCTGGTCATACAGGTTAACGGCAAGCGTTACCGCGGCACCATAGAGGTTTCTCCCGCCGACAGAGGGATCCTCGTGGTGAATGACCTCCCGCTTGAGGATTATCTGGTTGGCCTCATCAATTGCGAAATCTCATCCCAGTGGCCCATCGAGGCGGTGAAGGCCCAGGCGGTGGTGGCACGCACCTATGCCTCATACCAGAAGCGGGCACGTGCTAACGCCCCGTACCACCTGGAGTCATCGGTGCTTGACCAGGTCTATGACGGGTGCGAGATCGAGGATAGCCGTGCTGCGCGGGGGGTACGGGAGACTGCCGGGGAGATTCTCACCTACGGAGGCCAACCGATCCAGGCATTCTACCATTCCAACTGTGGCGGCCGAACCGAAGTCGCCGAGAACGTCTGGGGGGTCCGGCTACCCTATCTCAAGAGTGTAGATTGCGCTTACTGTTCCACAAACCCCTCTATTCGTTGGGAATACGCCATCTCGTTGAAGAAGCTCGAGTCGCTTCTCAGGGGATCGGGGACCCATGTTTCAGGCCTTCGGGATGTCAGGGAAGGGAAGCGAAACGAGAGTGGCAGGCTCATTGACCTTGCTCTTGTTTCAAGCGGGGGGACCACGACCGTGACGGCGGTGAACTTCCGCAAGATCGTCGGCTATACCGCCATCAAAAGCACCAATTTTACGGTTAGAGTCACCAGCGACTCGGTTCGCTTTACCGGTACCGGTTACGGGCATGGAGTCGGCCTCTGCCAGTGGGGTGCGAAGCAACGGGCATCCGATGGTTTCACCTACCGGGAGATTCTTGCTTATTACTATCCCGGTGCGTTCCTGAGCAAGCTCCCGATGGGGCAGGGTGTCGATGCGCGTTGATGATTTCGACTATGATCTGCCTCCGGAGTTGATAGCCCAGGAACCCCTGGATCGACGTGACGCCACCCGACTCATGACTGTCGACCGGTTGAAGGGAGAGGTCGGCGAGGTCTCTTTCCGCGAGATAAGCCGGCTTTTCCGGCCGGGAGACCTCCTGGTGGTGAACGATACCCGTGTCATTCCGGCGCGTTTTTTCGGCGTCAAGGAGAGTGGTGGCCGTGTGGAGATTTTCCTGGAAAGGAGGCTTGCCGCCGAGGGAGAACGGTGGCAGTGCCTGCTCCGTTCCTCCAAGCCGTCGCGACCCGGTACCCGGATAGTGCTCGCGGAAGGTGTGTCCGCGGAGGTCATCGGGCGCGGTGACGGGGATACGTGGTGTGTTTCGTTTACCCCCGTGACAGGGTTCGATGAATGGCTGGAGCGCAACGGTGCAATGCCTCTGCCTCCTTACATAAGGAGGAGCGCGGCTGAAGCTGACCGGGAGCGGTATCAGACGGTTTTTTCCCGCCAGCGTGGTGCGGTCGCAGCCCCGACGGCAGGCCTCCATTTTACCCGCGAACTGTTGGATGAGCTACGGGAGCGAGGCGTAGAGATTGCCACCCTTACCCTCCATGTGGGGCTTGGCACTTTTATGCCGATCAGGGTTGAACGGGTGGAAGAGCACCGGATGCACCGTGAGCGGTATATCATCCCCTCTGCGACCGCCGACGCGGTGAATGCCCGGAAGGGGGGCAAAGGGAGGGTGGTCGCTCTGGGAACCACCGTGTGCCGTACCCTGGAGCATGCCGCCCGTGACGATGGCAGCGTGGCAGCCGGCGCGGGAGAAACAGGCATCTTTATCTATCCGGGCTACCACTTCAAAACGGTGGATGCCCTCATTACCAATTTTCACCTCCCCAAATCGACCCTGCTCATGCTCGTTTCGGCCTTTGCCGGGAAGGAGCCTCTCTTCAGGGCATACCATGAGGCGGTGACTCGGCGTTTCCGGTTTTTCAGCTACGGCGACGCGATGTTTGTACATTAGGCCGCTTGCCGTTGCCGGCTGGCCGCGAGATAATCAGGACGGATTTTGATCCATTTCAAACTTATAAAGAAAGACGGCGCAGCCCGTCTCGGCTCTTTGACAACCCCCCGCGGCACCATCGAGACGCCGATTTTCATGCCGGTCGGAACCCTGGCCACAGTAAAGGCCATGACCCCCGAGGAGCTGAAGACCATCGGTGCCCGGATCATCCTGGCCAATACGTACCATCTTTATATTCGCCCCGGCCATGAATTGGTGAGGCGCATGGGCGGGCTTCACCGTTTCATGAACTGGGATCGTCCGATCCTCACCGACAGCGGCGGGTTTCAGGTCTTCAGCCTGAACGAGTTGCGCAAAATCACCGAGGAGGGGGTGAAGTTCCAATCCCATCTGGACGGTTCCTATCATTTTATCTCTCCCGAGGACGCCATCGCCATCCAGGAGGCTCTGGGGAGCGACATCGCCATGTGTTTCGACGAGTGTACTCCCTATCCGGCCACCCACGACTACGCCCGCCGCTCCATGGAGATGACCACCCGGTGGGCCAGGCGCTGCAAGGATGCGAAGACGCGGGAAGACCAGGCTCTTTTCGGGATTGTCCAGGGGGGGATGTACCGGGACCTGCGGGAGCGAAGTGCCGCGGAACTGCGGGAGATCGGCTTTGACGGCTACGCCATGGGAGGGCTCTCTGTTGGCGAGGAAAAGGAAGTCATGCACGAGGTGCTGGAGTACGCCGCGCCGATGCTTCCCGAAGACCGACCCCGCTATGTGATGGGAATCGGGGCGCCGGAGGATCTCATCGAGGCGGTCTGGCACGGCTTCGACATGTTCGATTGCGTGATGCCCACGCGAAACGCCCGCAACGGGATGCTCTTCACCTCCTTTGGTAGGGTCAACATCAAGGGGGCGGCCTATGCCGAGGACGCCGGTCCCCTGGATCCCGAATGCGACTGTTACGTCTGTCGCACCTACAGCAGGGCCTATCTGAGGCATCTGTACCGCTCGGGGGAGATTCTCGCGTCGCGGCTCAACACGTACCATAACCTGTACTATTATCTGTCCCTCATGGCAAAGGCGCGGGCTGCCATTGCCGAGGGACGGTTCGCCGCGTTCCGGCAGGAGTTTTACGCCAAGAGGGAGTTGCAGGGGCAATCCTAGAGATTGCTCCATAAAAAAGAGGGGGCTTCGGGCTTCCTCTCTATAAATCGTCCGGAGGTTACACAATGTTCGGAGTTGCTTTTGCAATGGCTGCACAACCGGGAGGAGCCCAGCCCGGCGGCGCCATGGGCGCTTTTCAGGCTATCCTGCCCCTCGTCTTCATGTTCGCCATCTTCTACTTCCTTCTGATCCGCCCCCAACAGAAGAAGGCCAAGGATCACCGCGCGCTTCTCGATTCCCTCAAGAAGGGGGATCAGGTTGTTACCGCCGGCGGCATCCACGGGAAGGTGGGCGCCATAGACGGCGACGTCGTGCTCCTCGAAATTGCCTCGGGGGTCACCATCAAGATTTCCAAGGGTTATATTGCCACCCTGAAGAAGGATTAGAACCTACGGGGATCTGAAAGGAGCTTCGCGCATGTCAAAGGGGCTTACCTGGCGCTTTGGCCTTATCCTGCTGTTCATTTTTCTGTCGGGTATCTACCTGACCCCGACCTTCGTGTCACCCCTCCCGTCGTGGTGGAAGGGTCTCCTCCCCAAGGACCGCATTAACCTGGGTCTCGACCTCCAGGGGGGGACACACCTGGTGATGGAGGTGGAGATCCAGAAGGCGGTGGAGGGCGCCCTCGACCTCATCGCGAGCGATCTGGAAGACAGCCTTTCCGCCAAGACCATCCGGTTCAAGAAGATCGGGCGGATCGCATCGGATCGGATCCAGCTCACGTTCTACGACCGGGGCACCGCCGACACGGTGCAGAAGATGGTCAAGGAGAAATATCCGACCCTGGAGATCGTCCCTCCCTATGACGAGGGAGGATTCGTCAGCATGCAGCTCCGCATGGGTGAGAAGGAGGCCCAGGAGCGCAAGGACCGGGCCGTTGCCCAGGCACTTGAGACGATCCGCAACCGGATAGATCAGTTCGGGGTTTCCGAGCCGGTTATAGCCCGGGAAGGGCTCACCCATATCGTGGTCCAGCTTCCGGGCATAAAAGACCCGAAGCGTGCCATCGAGCTCATCGGCCGGACGGCCCGGCTGGAGTTTAAGCTGGTTGACGAGGCGGTCAATCCTGCCACGGCAACTCCCGGTACCATCCCCGAAGACTCCGAGCTCCTCATGGAGAAGAAGACCGACTCCACCACCGGTGCCGTAACCGAAATACCCCTGGTGGTCAAGAAAAAGGCGATGATTACCGGTGATCTCCTCACCGACGCCCAAGTCCGGATCGATTCCCAGTTCAACCAGCCCTACGTGGCGATCGAGTTCAACTCCACCGGCGCCCGCCTCTTCGACCAGGTGACCGCCGCCAACGTGGGGAAACGTTTCGCCATCGTGCTCGATAACAACATCTATTCGGCTCCGGTGATCCGGGAGCGGATTTCGGGCGGGAGCGCCCAGATCTCCGGCTCGTTCTCCGAGAAAGAGGCCGCCGACCTCGCCATCGTGCTTCGGGCGGGGTCCCTTCCGGCACCGGTCAAGGTCATCCAGAACGAGACGGTCGGTCCTTCCCTGGGGCAGGACTCCATCACCAAGGGGCTGATGGCCGGTCTCGTGGGGGTCGCCCTTGTCATCATTTTCATGGCGGTTTACTACAAGCTCAGTGGCCTTGTGGCCAACTTCGGCATGGTGCTCAACGTCCTCTACCTCATGGGCGCCCTGGCGGCCCTGGGAGCGACCCTGACCCTGCCGGGCATTGCCGCCATCGTCCTGTTGATCGGCATGTCCGTTGACTCCAACGTCCTCATCTTCGAACGGATCCGGGAGGAGATGCGGCTCGGCAAGCCACCCAAGGCGGCATTGGATGCCGGCTATGACAAGGCGTTCCTGACCATCATGGACTCCCACGTGACGACGCTCATCACTGCTGCTGTCCTCTTCCAGTTCGGCACCGGACCGGTCAAGGGATTTGCCGTGTCGTTGAGCCTGGGGATTATCATCAACCTGTTCACCGCTCTCGTGGGCACCAAGTCAATTTTCGACTTCGCCCTTTCGCGCCTGCGGATCAAGCGTTTGAGCATCTAGGGGGAGTCCATGGAATTTATCGGCAAGACACATATCGATTTTATGGGGATGAAGAAGTTTTCCTTCGCCATTTCCATTGTGATCGCGATTCTCGGAATCATTGGCATCGTGCGGATTGCCCTCGGGACAGCCAACATGGGGATCGATTTCTCCGGAGGCACCGCCGTACAGCTCAGATTCGCCCAGCCGGTGCATATCGATCGGGCCCGTGAAGCCTTGGCGAAGCACGGTATCCATGACGCCAACCTTCAGGAGCTCAAGACGGGGAACAAGCTCCTGGTGAAGGTAGGGAAGACCTCGCTCCCCCAAGGGAACGCGGCGGACCTGATCCAGACTGCCTTCCAGAAGGAGTTGACCGGCAATACGTTCGTGGTGGAAAGCTCCACCGAGATCGGCCCGGCCATCGGCGACAAGCTCCGCAAGGACACCCTAATCGCTGTGGCCATCTCCATGATCGGCATCCTCATCTACATTGCCTGGCGGTTTGACTTTACCTTTGGGATTGGGGCGCTTGTTGCAACCCTCCACGACGTCCTCGCCATGTTTGCCGTCTTTTTCCTCCTGGACAAGGAGGTCAATCTGCTCTTCATTACGGCGGTCCTCACCATCGCCGGCTATTCACTCACCGACACCGTGGTCGTCTTTGACCGTATCCGGGAGAATCTCCACAAGAACACCAAGGATTCGCTGGAGACGATCTTCAACTTCAGCATCAACGAGGTCCTTTCCCGGACCATTATTACGGCACTTACCACCTTTCTGGCCGCCGGATCCCTCTATTTCTTCGGCGGCGAGGTTATCCATGACTTTGCCCTGGCCCTTGTGGTCGGCATCCTCGTCGGTGTCTACTCATCCGTGTTTGTGGCGAGTCCCATTGTCGAGGTCTGGGGGCGCCGGGCCAAGACCAGCAAGGCTTGACGTCGAGAGGAGACGATGATGAACAAGGAAACTGTGCTTTACGTGGTCATTGCGCTTCTTGTCGGCATCCTCGGCACCGTTCTCGTGGTCGGTGTGGCCAACAAGCAGAAACCTGCACCTGCCACGGCCGGCATTCCCGCTGGCGGAGGATCTCCCGTCGACTACCAGCAACGGATTACCGAGGCCGAGAAAATTGTTGCCAGTGATCCGAAGAACCTCCAGGCCTGGATACAGCTTGGCAATGACTATTTCGACACCGATCAGGCCCAGAAGGCGATCAACGCCTACGGCAAGGCCCTGGAGCTCGACCCGACCAACGCCAACGTCCTTACTGACCAGGGGATCATGTTCAAGCGAGTCGGGTGGTTCGATAAGGCCATTGCCAACTTCGAGAAGGCGCAACAGCTCGATCCAAAACACCTGCAGAGTCTTTACAATCTCGGGGTTGTTTATATGAGCGACCTGAAACAACCCGCCAAGGCGGTGAAATACTGGGAACGCTACCTTGAACTGGATCCCATGGGGCCCAACTCCCAGCAAATTCGGACGATGTTGGAGGAGGCCAAGGGGATGGCGCAGACCCCATCCCCCCAGGGGCAACTCTTCAGGAAGTGATTTGACGGCATCGAATTCCCCGCTTCGGCGGGGTTTTTTTGTGGCCATTGTGCGAGGTGGGGTGGCAGAGAATGAAAGCGGTTGCCGAAAAGCGATGGGAGTTACGGACCAATGACAAGGAGGCTGCGCAGAGAATTGCCTCGGACTCTTCGGTCGACCCCTTCCTGGCAGCGCTGCTCGCCAACCGGGGCATCACGGATGGCGAATCCGCGCGCCGCTTTCTTTCCTCTTCCCTGGGGGACGTGAGCGATCCCTTCCTTCTGAAGGGAATGGAAGAGGCCGTTGCCCGCCTCTGTGCGGCACGGGCACGACGTGAAACTGTGTGCGTCTACGGCGATTATGATGTGGACGGAATTTCCGCCACGGCATTGCTGGTAAGCTTTTTTCGTGCGGTTGGTATCCGCTGTTTCTATCATATTCCGAAACGCCTCGAAGAGGGATACGGCCTTTCGGTGGACGGCCTGCGCAAGGTGGCCGAGCAGGCGCGGGTTGTCGTTACGGTCGACTGTGGGGTGAATGCCGTGGCCGAGGCGGAACTCTGCCTTACGTTAGGGGTTGACCTCGTCATCACCGACCACCACACCCCTGGCCCGGCCATCCCGAAAGCCTGTGCCGTTATCAATCCCCTTCAGCCGGGCTGTTCCTATCCCTTTAAATCCCTTGCAGGCGTGGGCGTCGCTTTTAACGTGATGGTCGCCCTTCGGGGGCGTCTCAGGGAGGAAGGGGCATTCGCCGGAGGAAACGGACCGAATCTGCGGGAATACCTCGACCTCGTTGCCCTCGGAACCATTGCCGATGTGGTTCCCCTAGTGGGAGAGAACCGGATATTCGTCAAATATGGGCTCCGGGAACTTTCCGCTTCGCCGCGGGTGGGAGTGAAGGCCCTTAAGGATGTGGCGGGAGTCACCGGCGCCGTGAGTTGTGGTGCTGTCGGCTTCAGGCTTGCACCGCGACTTAACGCAGCCGGCAGAATGGAGGATGCCGCTGCCGGGGTTGAACTTCTCCTTGAGACCGAGCCTGGCCGTGCCGCGGCCATTGCCGCGGAACTGGAGGCGAATAACGCCGAGCGTCAGGCCCTGGAGCGGCAGATTCTGACGGACGCCCTGGGACGGGTTCAGGGGAATTCCGCCATGGAGGGGAGAAAAAGTATCGTTCTCGCCTCCGCTGCGTGGCACCCGGGGGTCATCGGGATCGTTGCCTCGCGAATGGTCGATCTCTTCCATCGTCCGACTGTGCTCATTGCTCTGCAGGAAGGAAACGGCCGGGGATCGGGGCGCAGTATTCCGGGCTTTCACCTCTACGATGCCCTCGGCGCCTGCGCCGACCAACTCGTGAAGTTCGGCGGGCACCGTTACGCTGCCGGGCTTTCCATTGATGAGCCAACGCTGAAACTGTTCGTGGACCGCTTCGAAGAAGTTGCTGCGGGGCTGCTGTCCGCCGACGACCTGATACCGGTGCTCCGCGTGGATGCTGTACTCTCGGCCCAGCAGGTGACAGCTGGTCTGGCGGACGCGCTTTCGTCCCTGGAGCCCTTCGGCGCGGGAAATCCCGAACCGCTGTTCGTGCTGAAAGATATGGAGATCGTGCGGCGGTGGGCCGTTCGCGGCAACCATCTCAAAGTACGGCTTTCTGGTGGAGGATTCACTTTTGACGCCATTGGTTTTAATCTTGCAACGAAGGAGGACAGCTTGCCAGATCTCGTGGATATCGTTTTTACGCTCGGCTGGAACGAGTGGAACGGCCGCAAAACCCTGCAACTGAGCCTCAAGGACATCAGGGAGTCCGGTCAGGTGCTTGAGCCATGCTGAGGGAAGAGCGTTTCAATAAAGCTGACCGTATTATCGCAGTCGGATTCTGGGCCAACGCAGGGCTCATGATCATGAAACTCCTGGCCGGCTATTTCGGGAAATCGGAAGCGGTGTTTGCCGATGGCCTGGAGAGCGCCTGTGATTTCATTGCGATTCTCTCCACGATGATTGCGCTTAAGGTCGGACGTCAACCATTCGACCCGAAACATCCCTACGGGCACGGCAAAGCGGAGAGCATCGCGGCAGTCCTTGTTTCGCTGGTCATCTTTTTAACGGGCATAGGGATTCTTGTTAAGGCCGTCCACACCATTATGGACCGCACCTATCAGACCCCTGATCTGATTGCGGTGCTCGCGGCTCTTGTCACCATTGCGGTCAAGGAATGGTTGTACCGCTACACGGTATCGACCGGAAAGCATCTCGAGAGCCCCGCACTGGCGGCGGTTGCCAAGGATCATCGCAAGGATGCTGTGACGTCCATCGCCACCCTCGTTGGCGTCTTCGGCGCCTACCTGGGGGCCGGCGTCATGGATCCCCTGGCCGCCGGACTCACGGCGTTCTTCATTTTTCACATCGGCTATGAAACATGCATGGGAGCCATCCATGACCTCATGGATGGCCTCCCCTCCGGTGATCTTATCCAATCGATCTCCGAAGTGGCCGAAGCGGTTGACGGGGTGGAGCATGTCCATGAAATCCGGGGGAGGAGATCGGGCCAGTACATCATTATTGATCTCAAACTCGATATGGACCCAGAGATGACCGTCAAGCGCTCCCATGACATCGCCACAACGGTTAAGCGGCTTATTTTCGAGCAATTCCCCAATGTGGGAGACGTGATGATCCACATTAATCCCCATGACGAAGAACATGAGGATCTGATCAGGCTGTAACGGTTGCAATTGACATTGTCATGCTATTATGGATATTGATGACAACTTAATTTACATGCCGTAGTTGTCAATGTCGCTATCTGACTCATGCCAGTGACGGACACTCAGGGAATACGATGATAACGATACTTTTCATCTCCGACGATACTCGGGTTCCTGACCTCATTGCCCGGGTGCAGTCCCAGCTCAAGGCCAGAATGAGGCTCGCTACCGATTTCGATCAGGGGCTCAAGGAGGTATTTGACAACAGGCCCTCTGCAGTCTTTATCCAGGGTGACATCTCGGGAATCTCCGGTGAGACCGTTGCACGCCACATAAAAACCCTCCTCCGTGGTGATGCACCCCGCATTGTGCTCATACATACAGCACCCCTGCCGACGCAGGGAGTGAAAAAATGGTTCGATGATGCAGTCGATTTCTCTCTGCCGCAGGCGGAGCTTGCTGATCAGTTTAAGCTTCGGCTGATGGAGATTGCCCCCGATCTCCGCATTGAAACGAATGACGTGCCGACCCGTCATGCTGGAAACGTCGCCGCTGCCCCTAATGTGTCAGACCACCCTGCACCTTCTCCTGGAGAGGTTGAGCCCTTTGATTGGGAGGCGCCCGGGGATGCCGTTCCCCATGCCGTTCAGCCACCCTGTCAGCAGGCGCACTCCGAAGTTGAGGGGAGGGATGAAAGCGATTCTTTGCCGGATATCTCGCAGGTTCTGGTCGGCAGGGGAGCGGCAACAACCGGCCCTGGGATGCCTTCGCCAGGGTCCGAACTTCGGAACGTGATGCCGTCGATTATCGAAGAGTCCGCCACCACCCAGTCTACCTTTTCGGAACAGATTCCCTCGACCCCGGCCACCCCTTCTCCGTCACTGACTCCACAGCGCGAAGCGGAGCCGAAACCAGCCCCTTTACGTCAACCTTCTCCGCTTCAAGCGGTCGAATCTTCCCGTGAGAGAACCGCCGCCTCCATGGCCGACTTCAGCGCAGAGATGACTAAAGAGGCAAAAGCGGCGTGGGTAACCATTCCTCCGCCGGACCGGGAACTCGAAGGGGCAACAGGACAGCGTCTCACCGTATGGGCTGTCGCCATTGTGGTGCTCCTCCTTGGCGCGATGGTGGGCGGGGCTTTACTGCTGAAGGGAGAAGGGAACAAGAACAAATCTTCCCCGAAACCGGAAGCCATGCAAACGGCCCCGACCCGGACTTCGCCTGCGCCGGCTCCTCCCGCAAAGGCGATCCCCCTGAAGACTGCCCCCGCGGCGCTTCCTTCTTTTATCCCCGCATCGGGGAAGGATGAGGGTTTTGGTAAGGTCCATCCCGGTTGGGAGCGATATCTCGGCAAGGGAACAGAGTACCGTCTTTTCCGTGAGAATGGCCGCCTGAAGGCGGTGCAGGTCATTGCCCTCCGTGGCACGGCTGTCCCCGAAACCCTTGTCGTTGCCGTTGTCAGGGAATTGACGGGGAGTGAACGCCTCGGCGCTGTATCGTCCCAAACAAAAAAGGGGGGGTACCTGCGTCAGGTAGGGAAGGTTGACGGAAAGGGCGAGGTCGTCATCTACCGCAAAGGGGGGGGCGTCCGGGGGGTTGTTGTAACCCTCAACTAAGGCATGGTGCCCCGGGAATCAATGCCTGCCTTGTTTTTGCGGCCTGAGCTTTACAGCTGCATTTTTGCGGCGATACACGGGGAAGCCTTTTTCCGTTCTTCCTATAATAATTTTGGACAAGTACTTGAAAACGGGAGATGCAATGATAGCTACCCCCCCTCGACAAGCTGTTGCCATCGCACTCGCGATGCTGGCCTTCGGCGCTCTGCCGACGCAGGTGCGCGCCATTGACCCGCGCTTTGAGCTCGATCCGCGTTTCCTCGACAAGACCGCTGAATCACCTGCCAGGGAACGGGAGGAACGGCCGGTTCGAAAAGCGGCACGGTCTGCGACCGGGGCGTCTCACTATACCTATACCGTTAAGCCGGGGGACCACATTTTCAAAATCCTCATGAAGGAGTACGGTCTTTCCAATGCCGAGGCCGAAGCCCTCGTGCCCGAGGTGAAGCGTCTTAACGGAATTACGGACATCAGGAGACTCCATGCGGGGCAGTCCCTGCGCATCCCGCTGACGCATCGGCGCGAACATGCCGATGTGGCTGAGCGGAAGGAGTCGAAGATTGTCCGCGGGGCGCCTGCAAGGACTGACGGTGCTGGAGGGAAAAGGCCGGGGTCTCTTGCCGCAGCCTCAGCCGGCAGTGACGGGAAGTCCGCGAGTCACACCATGCGGATGATGAATCTCGCGCCCGAGCAGGAACCAGCCAATCTCGACGCGGTTCGTCAAGTCTGGGGCGACCTTGTCCCTTCCCGGCCGGTATCCTCTCGGCCGATTTCCATCGAGGACAAGAGCTTTTCCCTGTCCCTCGACCCGGAATCATTCCCCTCGTTCCCCGCGGCAGATGGGGGAAGGGTGCTTGTGGATGCCGGGGGGAAGATTCCTCCTCTCGTGAGATCCCTCATTGAGGAGAAGGACCCGTCGGTGCGCATCGTTTCCGAGAGCCCCCGCAACCGCAAGCGCTTTATGGCGTCGCTTCTGGAAGGCGCCCGCTTCTATTCGGTGGCGGACAATGTCGCCCTCTCGTTTGGCGCCGATCCCAAGCTGACGGTCAACGCCGATTTCAAGATCGAAAAGACCCCGGAAAGCGTCCTGAATCACGATGTGGTGCTGATGAGCGTCGAGGAGTACCGGCGCGGCATGCCGCCGGTTTTGGTCCAGTTCCTTCGCCGCGAGGGGTTTCAGGTTCTGGAGCCCTTTCCCGCCGGTGACCAGGCATTGCCCCGTGGCGGGCGGACCCTTCACCAGATCACTGCCCACGATACCCGGGGGATCGTCGATGGTCTCCTGCGGGCACTCGACGTGCGCTACGAGGCTGACCGCAGCGTAGAGCTCTACGGTATGTCCGACGGCGGGCTCAGGCTCGAAGTGCGGGTCGACCGCTACTTCGAGGACGGGCGCGACCGCTATGTCGTGAGCTACTTTGATGGAGATCCGGTTTCCTATACCCTGACGAGGCTCCTTGAGACCCGGGGGTATCGGGTCGTTGTCCTTGACCCGAAGGACGACTTCCGGAAGGTTTCCGAAAAACTCCTGGCCAGGCTCCGGCTTCCCGGTGTCTTCGCCCAGCACGATCTCCTCCAGTACCGGGACGCGCCCTACGGCATCCAGATGTCGGGGGTCCGCATGCGTGCCCAGGGGGCAGGGGGAGAGTCGGTCTTCCTCACCAACGTCGAGCTCGATCCGCTCTTCAGGGATCTCCTCGATTACAGCGGCTACTCGGTCATTTCCCATTAAAGAGGGTTTCCTGCTGCCATGTCCGTAAAAAAGGTCGGAGAGATACTTGTTGAAAACCGGCTGATTACCGAAGATCAGCTGCGGGAGGCCCTGGAACTTCAGAAGGTCTTCCCCGATCAGCCCGTGGGGCAGCTCCTCTGCAAGCTCGGCTTCCTTACCGAAAGCGATCTCTCCTACATTCTTGAACAGACCGGCAAGCGCCAGAAGCTTGGCGATATCCTCGTGCGTGAGCGGCTCATCGACCAGGAACGTCTTGGCCAGGCCCGCGAGGTCGCCAAGCGGGACGGCATCCCCCTCGCCAGGGCTCTGCGCAAGCTTCGCGTTGTGGAGGAGGAACCCCTCGCCAAGGCGGTGGCAGTCCAGTACGATCTGTCTTTCGTGCACATCAATACCCTTGAGATCGAAGCGGAGCTTGCCCGCTACATCAACCCCTCCTATGCCCAGAAACAGCGGATTGTCCCCATCTCCAAGATCGGCAATACCCTGACCCTTGCCATGGCCTATCCGATAAAACTCCAGGAGCTGAAGGATCTCGAGCAGAGCATCCGTTCGCGGATCATTCCCGTTATCGCCGTGGAGAGTGAAATCCTCAAGGCCCAACAGCGCCTCTACCGGACCGCTGCCAGTTCTGCTGCCACCTTCGATGAGGCTGACCTTGAGATCGGTCCGGGAAGCATCTCGGAAATCCTGGGCGCCAATGCCGACGATGAACCCGACATCGAGGACGAGGTCAAGAAGGTATCCGAGCGTGACAGCATTATTGTGAAGCTCGTCAACAAGATCATCTTCGACGCGCATCAGAGCCGTGCCTCCGACATTCATATCGAGCCGTACCATGGCAAAAACGATATTGTTGTCCGGATGCGGGTGGACGGTCGGTGCAAGGTCTACCAGCGCATACCCTACCGCTACAAGTACGCGATCCCCTCCCGCCTCAAGATCATGGCCGAGCTCGACATTGCCGAAAAACGCAAGCCCCAGGACGGAAAGATCAATTTCAAGAAGTTCGGTCCCCTCGACATGGAGCTTCGCATCGCCACCATGCCCACCGCCGGCGGGTTGGAGGATGTGGTGATCCGGCTCGTCAATACCGGTGAGACCTTTTCCTTTGATAAGCTGGGTCTGACCGAACGGAACATGCGCATCTTCAGCGAGGCCGTAAGCAAGCCCTACGGTCTGGTTCTCGTGGTGGGCCCCACGGGGAGCGGCAAGACCACCACGCTCCACGCGGCGATTTCCCGGATAAACAGTCCCGAGGTGAAGATCTGGACCGCCGAGGACCCGGTGGAGATCACTCAGAAGGGACTGCGGCAGGTGCAGGTCAACCCCCGGATTGGCCTCACCTTCCCGGCGGCGCTCCGTTCGTTCCTGCGGCTCGACCCCGATGTCATCATGGTGGGGGAAATGCGGGACGAGGAAACCGCTTCCATCGCCGTGGAGGCTTCCCTGACCGGACACCTGGTCCTTTCCACACTCCATACCAACTCGGCCCCCGAAACCGTGACGCGCCTTTTGGAGATCGGACTCGATCCGTTCAGCTTTTCCGATTCGCTCATCTGTATCGTTGCCCAGCGCCTGGCCCGGCGTCTCTGCGAGGAGTGCCGCGAAGTCTACCGCCCTGACAGGCAGGAGCTTGCAGAGATCATCGCGGAGTACGGCGAGGAGCAGTTCGCCGCCACCGGCCTCGTGGGAAACGAACTCGTCCTTGCCCGGGCAGTGGGGTGCCCTTCCTGTGGCCAGACCGGCTACCGCGGCCGCCTCGGTATCCATGAGGTGCTCGAATGTACGGATGGTCTGAAAAGTCTGATAAAAAAGCGGTCTGAAACCGAACTTATCCGCCGCCTGGCCATGGACGAAGGGATGACGACCCTTCGTCAGGACGGCATACTCAAGGTCTTACAGGGCCTCACCGACATCCACGAGGTCCGCAAGGTCTGTCTGAAATGATGTTTGTGTAAACCAGAAAAGATTTGCATTTTTGCCATCTTTCCTATACATTACCCCCTCCACGGCATGTCCGCTAACTCCCCACCGGATGGTCCCATACGCACCATGAAAACGCTCCAAGAGCTGCGTCGTGATATCGACGCCATTGATGATCAGATCCTGGATCTTCTTAACAGCCGCTCCCGGCTGGCCATAGAGGTCGGCAAGGTCAAAGCGGGAGAGAACCGCGACTTCCACGTCCCGAGCCGTGAACGGGAAATCTATGAGCGGCTTGCGGCCGGGAATTCTGGACCCTTCCCGAACGAGGCGATCCGGAGCGTCTTCCGGGAGATCATTTCTGCTTCCCTTGCCCTCGAATCCCCCATGAAGGTTGCCTTCCTCGGTCCCAAGGCGACGTTCACTCATCTTGCTTCCCTGCAGCATTTCGGCCTGTCGGCGGAACTCGTCCCCCAGAAGTCTATCCCTGCCGTTTTCGAGGAGGTCAGCAAGGGGCGTTCCCTCTACGGCGTGGTTCCGGTGGAAAACTCCACCGAGGGGATGGTTTCCCACACCCTCGACATGTTCATGGAGAGCGATCTCAAAATCAACGCGGAGATACTCCTGGAGGTTTCCCATGATCTCCTCTCCCGCACCGGCCGCTTGGAGGATGTGAAGAAGGTCTACTCCCACCCCCAGGCCATTGCCCAGTGCCGCAACTGGCTCGACGAGAATCTGTCGGGCGTGCCGGTGGTGGATGTGGCCTCCACGGCCCTGGCGGCCCAGATCGTCGGGGAGGACTATACCGCCGCCGCCATTGCCAGCGAGTTTGCTGCGGCGCTGTATGATCTGAAAGTGGTGCGCCACAGGATTGAGGACCAGGTGAACAACTTCACCCGCTTCCTGGTTGTGGGGCGGAAAATGGCAGATCGGTGCGGCGACGACAAGACCTCCCTCATGTTTTCGGTCAAGGACGAGCCGGGAATCCTCCACCGGATGCTGGAGCCCTTTGCCAAACGGGGGGTCAACCTGTCCAAGATCGAGTCGCGCCCCCTCAAGAAAAAGGCCTGGGAGTACATATTTTTCCTCGATCTGGCCGGCCACATCTCAGATCCGGTGGTGTCCGACGCGGTCCAGGAACTGGAGAACTACTGCCAGTTTGTCAAGATCCTCGGATCATACCCCCGGGCGAAATAGCCGTTGGATACAATGCCCTTCATCCATAGATTAGCCATCATCGGCGTTGGCCTTATCGGCGGCTCCCTGGCCCGCATCCTGCGGGAGAAGGGGGCGGTGGGGGAGATTGTCGGAATCGGGCGCGGCGAAGCAAACCTGCGCAAGGCGGTGGAACTTGGGGTTATCGATCGGTACTTCCTGGATTCCGTAGCCGGCGTCGAGGGTGCTGACGTCGTTTTCCTGGCCACGCCGGTCTGCTCCATTCCTTCCATAACGGCTGAGATTGCCCCCCATCTGGCTCCCGGTTGCGTGGTGACCGACGGGGGGAGCGTGAAGGAAGAGATTGTTTCCGCCTGCGAACCCCTCATGCCGAACGGGATTCATTTCGTCGGCGGGCACCCCATCGCCGGCACCGAGCACTCGGGTGTGGAAGCGTCGTTTTCCTCCCTCTATGTGGGAAGGCGCTGCATCGTGACCCCTACCTCCCGTACCAGCCAGGATGCCCTTGCCAAGGTGGTGCGGATGTGGGAGGTCGCCGGTTCCGAAGTGGTCATCATGGATACGGAGAAGCACGACCGGGTGCTTGCGGCCATTTCCCATCTCCCCCACATGGTTGCCTATGCTCTGGTGAATGCGGTTGAAGGGTACGACCGCTTCGAGGAGAGTATCCTTCGCTACTCCGCCGGCGGGTTCCGCGACTTCACCCGGATCGCCTCGTCGGACCCGGCCATGTGGCGGGACATCGCCCTCATGAATCGGGAAGCGGTCATCGAAATGATGGACCATTTTGCCGCATACTTTGCGAGACTCCGGGAGTTGGTGGCAGCGGCCGACGCCCCTGGACTCGAACGCTTCTTCCGGGAATCGAAGGAAAGCAGAGACGCTATTCTGTAGGGAAGGCAGTTCCTAAATCTCAGCCAAGGTGGTTAATCGTGCAGAGCTATACCGTTCGGCCGGCCAAGGGGATCCGTGGCGAGATCACCGTTCCCGGCGACAAGTCCATATCCCACCGTTCCATCATGCTCGGTTCCATTGCCCGCGGGGAAACCATGGTGCGCGGCTTTCTCCGGGGCGAGGACAATATTGCCACCCTGAACGCCTTCCGGGCCATGGGCGTTGTCATAGACGACGACGGCGAGACGCTTCGCATCGCCGGAGAGGGGCTTCGTGGCCTCGCGGAACCGACGGACGTCCTTGACTGCGGCAATTCCGGGACTTCCATGCGGCTTCTGACCGGCCTTCTGGCTCCCCAACGGTTCTACTCGGTGCTGTCCGGCGACCAATACCTGCGGCGCCGTCCCATGCGGCGGGTGGTGGAGCCCCTCTCACGGATGGGTGCCTGCATTCATGGTCGTGAAGGAGGGGAAAAGGCGCCCCTTGCCATTGTCGGACGGGACCTGAAAGGGATCTCCTACACGTCGTCCGTTGCGAGCGCCCAGGTGAAGTCGGCGCTCATGCTGGCCGGGCTCTATGCAGAGGGTGAGACGCGGGTCACCGAGCCGCACCTTTCCCGGGATCACTCGGAGCGGATGTTCCGCCACTTCGGTGCCGACATCGAGAACGGCCCCGCCGGAGTAGTCGTCCGCGGCGGCAGGGAGTTGGAAGGGCGGGACATTGTAGTCCCCGGAGACATCTCGTCTGCCGCCTTCTTCATGGTGGCGGCCCTCATCGTCCCCGGCTCCGAGCTTCTCATCCGCGGGGTCGGGGTGAACCCGACACGCACCGGCATCATCGACATCCTGACCGCCATGGGAGGCTCCCTGGAGTTGCTCGACCAGCGGGAGGTTTCCGGAGAGCCGGTTGCCGATATACTGGTACGCTCGTCTCGCCTCAAGGGGATTGAAATTGCCGGCGAGGTGGTCCCCCGGGCCATCGATGAATTCCCCGTCGTCTGTGTCGCCGCCGCCGTGGCCGAAGGGCGCACTGTCGTCAGGGAGGCCCGGGAACTCCGTGTCAAGGAGACCGACCGGATTGCCGCCATGGCCACCAACCTGCGGGCGGTAGGTGTGACGGTCACCGAAAGCGAAGACGGCATGGATATCGAGGGGGCGGAGCAGATTGCCGCAGGCACCGTGGAGAGCTTCGGCGATCACCGGATCGCCATGTCGATGCTCATCGCGGGCCTCACGGCAGGGGGCGATATTACCGTTACCGACACCGAGTGTATCGGCACGTCGTTCCCCACGTTCTTCCCGCTGCTCGAAAAGGTTGCGGCCCGGTGAGCGGCGTGGGAAGACGGGGACTCATCATAGCCATTGACGGACCCTCCGGCGCAGGGAAGAGCACCATCACCAAGCGCCTGGCCGACCGCCTCGGCTATGTCCACATCGACACCGGCGCCATGTTCCGGGCAGTGGCTCTCGTTGCGAAACGGGCAGGCCTGGACGGTGCCGACGACGAGTCCCTTGAGCGGTTGTGCCGTGGGATAAATATCGATTTTTTTCGCAACAACGGCTGCTGCCGCGTCATCGTCAACGGCGAGGATGTGACCGAAGCCATCAGGACGCCGGAAATCAGTTCCCTGACATCGGCCATCTCGGCCCGCAAGGTCGTCCGTGATTTTCTTCTGACGCTCCAGCGCCGTATGGGGAATGAAGGGGGCGTGATCCTGGAGGGGCGGGACATCGGAACCGTGGTTTTCCCCAATGCTGATGTCAAATTCTTCCTCTCTGCGTCGGTGGAGGAGCGCGGACGACGCCGCTGGCTCGAGTTGACGGGCAAGGGCGTGAATGTCACCTTGGAAGACACGGTTTCGGCCGTCGCCCTGAGGGATAAACAGGATTCGGGGCGCGAGCATGCTCCCCTCAGGCGAGCCGATGACGCCATAGACGTCGATTCGACCGGCCTTTCCATAGATCAGGTGATCGCCATCATGGAGGGGATGGTCCGGGAAAAGGAGCAGGCCCGCAGCGTCTGCGTCCCCTAAAAAAGTAACGAAATAGGAACACTCTGGAGTCTCAATCATATGGAAATAATTCTGGCCAAGCGGGCCGGCTTTTGCTTCGGCGTTAAACGGGCCACCCAGATGGCCTTCGAGGCGGCCGAAAAAGAGGGAAAAACCTACTCCCTCGGTCCCATAATCCACTCGCCTCAGGTGGTGCACCGGCTTGAGGAGATGGGTGTTAAGGTTCTCAAAGGGCTCGGCGAAATCACCGACGGGACCATCATAGTCCGTTCCCACGGCGTGACTTCGGAGGAGTTGGAAGAGGCGGTCCGGAAGGAACTTGAAGTCGTCGATGCCACCTGTCCCTTTGTCAAGAAGGCCCAAGAGAATGTTCAGAATCTCTCCGAGGCCGGTTACGAAGTGGTTGTTGTGGGGGATGCCGATCATCCCGAGGTCCAGGGGATCGTTTCCTACGCCAAGGGGAAGGTTTGCGTGGTCGGGTCCGAGGAGGAAGCGGCACGGTTGCCGAAGATGAAGAAGATCGGCATAGTCGCCCAGACCACTCAATCTTTCGATAATCTGAAGCATGTGGTCCTCGAATGTCTTCGCAAGGGGGCAGAAATTCGCATCTTCAACACCATCTGTGATGCGACGGCCGTGCGCCAGCAGGAGGCGACGGCTTTGGCCCGCACGGTTGACTGCATGATCGTTATCGGTGGCTACAACAGCGCCAATACCAAACGCCTCGCCGAGGTCTGCGCTGAACTCCAGCCCCGGACCCATCAGATTGAGACGGCCCAGGAGATCAACCCTGCCTGGTTCGAGGGGGTAGCCAAGGTGGGGGTGACCGCCGGAGCGTCAACTCCCAAGTGGCTCATCGATGAGGTGATCGAGCGGATCAGAGAGATTGATAGTGCTAAAACTAGTTGAATTTTCAAATAGATATGTGTTACGTTTGCATATCCTAATCCACAAACGATTCAGGGAGGCCAGCTTTAATGAGTGAAGACAAGGACATGAAGAACCGCAACGCCATGACGATCAAGCGATTCGTCGATGTGGAGGAGGATGGGGAACACGGGGGGTCGGGGGAGTTCGCCGAGCTTTTCCAGGAGAGCATCAAGCAGCACCGCGTGGGAGAGGTCGTCACCGGCAAGGTTGTTCACATCAGCAATGAATTTGTGCTTGTCGACATCGGCTACAAGTCCGAGGGGTGCATTGCCATAGACGAATTCCTTGACGAAGACGGCAATCTGACCGTCAAGGTCGGCGACGAAGTGAAGGCGCTCTTCGAGCGGAAGGAGAACCAAAAGGGGTATGCGGTTCTCTCGCGGCGCAAGGCCGAGCGTCTGGCCGTCTGGGATGTTATCGATGAAGCCGGCGGCGAAGGTGGCATCATCGAAGGCAAGATTACCGGTAAGGTAAAGGGTGGGCTTACCGTCGATATCGGCGTTCAGGCTTTCCTTCCCGCCTCCCAGGTCGATCTCCGGCCCGGGGGCAACCTCGACAAATACATCGGCACCACCGACCGGTTCAAGGTCCTCAAGCTCAACAAAAAGCGGGGCAATATCGTTCTCTCCCGCAGGGTACTCATGGAGGAGGAACGGGAGTCTTCGCGCAAAGAGACCCTCGCCACCCTTGCCGAAGGGCAGGTCCGTGAAGGGGTGGTCAAAAATATTACCGATTATGGCGCCTTTGTGGACATCGGCGGTGTTGACGGCCTCCTCCACGTGACCGATATGTCGTGGGGCCGCCTTGGGCATCCTTCCGAGATTCTCAAGCCGGGCGACAAGCTGAATGTCAAGGTGCTCAAGTACGACCAGGAAAAAGGGAAAATCTCCCTTGGCCTCAAGCAGGTTACCCCTGACCCCTGGGTCTCCGTAGAGCAGAAGTACAACCAGGGCGACCGGGTAAAGGGGAAGGTTGTGAGCCTGACCGATTACGGGGCATTTATCGCCCTGGAGGACGGGGTAGAGGGGCTTGTCCATGTCTCTGAAATGTCCTGGACCCGCAGGCTGCGTCATCCCTCGGAAATCCTTACCGTGGGCGACGAGGTGGAAACGGTGGTCCTCGGTGTCGATATGGGCAATCGCCGTATCTCCCTCGGCCTTAAGCAGGTGCAGGTGAACCCCTGGACGCAGCTTGAGGAGAAGTACCCCGTGGGCACCAAGCTTGAGGGGCAGATCAAGAGCATCACCGACTTCGGTGTTTTCATCGGCATCGAAGAGGGGATCGACGGTCTTGTCCATGTCTCGGACATCTCGTGGACAAAACGGATCAAGCACCCGGGTGAAGTGTTCACCAAGGGGCAGACGGTCCAGGCTGTCGTGCTGAACATCGACCCCGAGAACGAGCGCCTCTCCCTCGGCATCAAGCAGCTTTTGCTCGATCCCTGGAGCGAGATTCCGGTCAAGTATCGTCCCGGTACCCGCGTTCACGGCAAGGTCACGTCGGTCACCGACTTCGGTGTCTTCCTGGAGATCGAGGAAGGGATCGAAGGGCTCATTCACGTGTCCGAACTTTCACGGGAAAAGGTGGCATCTCCCAAGGAGTTCACCAATGTCGGCGACGAACTTGACGCGGTGGTGCTCAGCGTCGACGAGTCGGAAAAGAAAATTGCGCTTTCCATCAAATCTCTCCAGATGGCGGCTGAAAAAGCAGAGATCGAGTCGTACATGCAGGCCCAGGGTGAGGCCACGTCCAACCTCGGCGAGCTTCTCAAGGTGGGGCTCCGGAAAAACGGTGACGGAAACGACTAACCGTGCTGGTGCTGTTAACGTGAATGAGCATGAGCCGACCGGGTAGGCAATCCCGGCGGAACTTCCGCAGGAGGGGGGCGGGCCGCTGGCCCGGCTCACGGAACCTTGCAGCAAGGAGTGCATGAATGACGAAAAGTGAACTGGTAGAACAGTTGGCAGAGAAGAATACGTGGCTTACCCGCAAGGATTCGGAGATGATAGTGAACCTTGTCTTCGACAGCATCAGCGATGCGCTCAAGAGGGGCGAAAAGGTGGAGATTCGCGGCTTCGGCAGTTTTACCGTCCGCGAGCGCGGCGCCCGCGAAGCGAGAAATCCCAAGAGTGGTGATGTTGTGAAGATCCCCGCCAAGAAAACGCCGTTCTTCAAGACCGGCAAGGAGCTTCGCGAGCGGGTCAACACCAAGGAAGAGTAGATTTTCTTAGCCCGAATGGTGGAATTGGTAGACACAAGGGACTTAAAATCCCTCGACACTTAGTGTTGTGCCGGTTCGACCCCGGCTTCGGGCACCAATGGATGGGCGTGAAGGGGCTTTGCTTTCAGTGGCTGAGCCCCTTTCTTTTGGGATGGACTGGATGAACGATGAAATATTGACAAGACTTCTGCACCGTTTCGCCGCCGCGGCCGAGGCCCATGCCGCTGCCATGGAAGCCATGGACGAGGAGAAGGTCAACCGGCACGCGTTTGTGCTCCAGGGGCTTTATCGCGAAATAGTGCTGACAGGGGAAGCGGGGAGAGAGGGTCTCCTTGCCCTTGTGGACAGCGACCGAAAGGCTGTGGCGGGGATGGCGGCAGTCTACTCGCTCCGCTACTGCCCCGAGCGTGCCATTACCGTGCTTCGCAGGCTTTCCGCTGAAGAGGGGCTCTTGGGTTTTCGGGCAAGCATGGCCCTTGAGCGCTGGGAACGGGGAGAGTGGAACCTTGAGTGAGGGAAACTATAGTTGACAGATTTTGTAAGGTATGATACCTGACATATGTACAGCTATTCAGTGAGACGAGTGTCCGCCAGAGAAGGCCGGCACTCGTTCTGTTTCCACTCCCGTTGAGGGGACGCTGTCCCCGGGAAGGATCGCCAATGTTCGCACGCCTGCATGAGGATATCCAATCGGTCAAAGAACGGGACCCCGCCGCCCGCAGCAGCGTTGAGGTCTTTTTCTGCTACCCTGGCCTGCACGCCATCTGGTTCCATCGGTTTGCCCACTGGTTCTGGCTGCGCGAGTTCTTTTTCCTCGGCCGCTTTCTCTCGCACATTGGTCGCTTCTTTACCGGCATCGAGATCCATCCCGGCGCCACCATCGGGCGGCGGCTCTTCATCGACCACGGCATGGGGGTGGTGATCGGCGAGACGGCCGAGATCGGCGACGATGTCACCATCTACCACGGGGTCACCCTTGGTGGCGTGAGCCTGGAGAAGAAGAAGCGCCATCCCACGGTGGATAACAATGCAGTCATCGGCTCCGGCGCCAAGGTGCTCGGCCCCTTTACGGTTGGGGTGGGGGCGAAGATCGGCTCCAACTCGGTGGTGGTGAAGGAGGTGCCGGCGAACGCGACGGTAGTCGGCATTCCGGGACGGGTGGTCATGGCTGCCGATGAGCCGGCCAAGAAGGCAGACTTCGAGCACGGGAAGCTTCCCGACCCGGAAGCGAAAGCCATTTCGTGCCTCTTCGATCAACTGCGGGAACTGGAGCGCAAGTATGCCGATCTTGCGGACGAACATGCCGCGCTCAGGCGTCGGGTGGAGTCAGGGAAGTAGTTCTACTGTGTCACCTTGTGTCGGCGGATGGCGTCGGAAAGGAGCGGAGCTCTCGCTCCGAACCGATCCAGCGTCACTAGCCGGTCTTCGTGGCATGTGAACAGCTATTCCAGAGGCTTTCCCTTCGCTGATACCGGAGGTGGTTTCTTGCGGGGATCGCTTCTCCGCGAGAGCTCCGCCCCTTCCGGGAACCAGTGGTGGGAAAGGTGACAACGTAGAAGGAGAAGAGGCTGATTTATGCGGCTTTCGACACGGGCACAGTATGCGGTTCGGGCCATGGTGGATCTTTCCCTCCACTCGGAGGGGAGACCGGTCTCGCTCAAGGATATTGCCCTGCGGGAGGATATTCCCCTCAACTATCTGGAGCAGCTCTTCAACCGGCTGCGCCGCGGTGCCATCGTGGAGAGTGTGCGGGGACCCGGGGGAGGATACCTCCTGGCCCGTGAGAGTTCGGCAATCCGGGTGGGGGAGATCGTGGCCACGGTTGAGGAGCCCCTGACGCCGGTTTCGTGCATGGACAAGGGGAAGGGACGTTGCACCCGGACGGCCGCCTGCACCACCCACAATGTCTGGGAGATGCTCGGCGAGCGGATCAGGACTTTTCTCGATTCCATTACCCTGGAGGACCTGGTAATCGAGGCGCGGGGGCGCGGAGGCGAGGAGTGAGGGCGGTATTGCCCGCATTTGAGACTGCATGATGATCTATCTGGACCACAATGCGACAACGCCGGTCCACCCTGAAGTGGTGGAGGCGTTGTTGCCGTTTCTGCAGGGGAAGTTCGGCAACCCGTCCAGCATCCACTGGGCCGGCCGGGCCGTGAAGGGTGCGGTGGAGGAGGCCCGGGAACAGGTGTCGGCGCTCGTGGGATGCGAGCCGGGTGAGGTGGTGTTCACCTCGTCGGGAACCGAGGCCGACAACATGGCCATCAAGGGGGTCGCTGCGGCCCTCGGGGGGCGCGGCAACCACATCGTCACCACCCAGGTGGAGCACCCGGGAGTGGCAAACCCCTGCCTCTACCTGGAGAGTCTCGGCTTCGAGGTAACTCGCGTTCCGGTAGACCGGGACGGCCTTCTGGACCTGGAGCGGCTGGAGGCGGCCATCACCGACCGGACCATCCTCATCTCGGCCATGGCCGCCAACAACGAAACCGGCGTCCTCTTTCCGGTGGGGGAGATCGGTGAGATCGCCACGCGCCGCCGTGTCTATTTCCACAGCGACGGGGTCCAGGCGGCGGGCAGGATTCCGCTCTCGGTCCGTGATGACGGCATCTCGTTTCTGGCCCTTTCGGGCCACAAGCTCTATGCCCCGAAGGGGATAGGAGCCTTGGTGGTGCGGCGCGGGGTGAAGTGCCACCCGCTGATCCATGGCGGCTCCCAGGAGCGCAACCGCCGCGGAGGGACCGAGAACGTGGCCGGCATCGTGGCCTTTGGCAGGGCGTGCGCCATCGCCCGTGAAACCTTGAATGACGAGATGGGGCGGCTTAGGGGGTTGCGCGACCGGCTGGAAGAGGGGATACTGTCACGGGTTTCCGGCGCCCGCGTGAATGGCCACCGGGAGCAGCGGCTCCCCACCACCACCAATATCACGATTCCCGGCGTGGAGGCCGATTCGCTCCTCATGGCACTGGACCTGGAGGGGATAGCCGCGTCGTCGGGCTCCGCGTGCAGTTCCGGGACCCTCAAGCTCTCGCCGGTCCTGGCCGCCATGGGACGCACCCCCGAGGAGGCCAAGGGTTCGGTGCGGTTCTCGCTGGGGAAGGGAAACACCGACGAGGATATAGACCGGGTGCTGGCGGCGCTGCCGGCCATCGTTGCCCGGTTGCGGGGAGAATCATGACGGAAAAAGCGAGAAAACGGATTGTCGTCGCCATGAGCGGCGGGGTCGATTCGTCGGTGACGGCGGCGCTCCTGAAGGAGGAAGGACACGAGGTCATCGGCATCTCCATGCAGGTCTGGGATTACTCCAAATTCAGCGCCCCTGAGGGGGAGAAGTTCGACACCTGCTGCTCCCTGGACGACATCCACGACGCCCGCCGGGTGGCGGAGCAGATCGGGATCCCCTTCTACGTGGTGAATTTCGAGGAGGAGTTCCAGCGGCTGGTCATCGACGACTTTGTGGACGAGTACTTCCGGGGGCGGACCCCGAATCCCTGCGTGCGGTGCAACCAGCGGGTGAAGTTTGAGCTCCTGCTCCGGAAGGCCCGGGAGCTGGGAGCCGACCTCCTGGCCACTGGCCACTACGCCCGGATCGAGCGGGACGGGGACGGCCTGTTTCACCTCCTGCGGGGGGATGATCCCGGCAAGGACCAGAGCTACTTCCTCTTCACCCTCACCCAGGAGCAGCTCGCCCGGGTCATCTTTCCTCTGGGGGGGATGACCAAGCCCGAGGTCAGGCAACTGGCGGCCCGGTTCGGCCTGCGGGTGGCCGAGAAGGGGGAGAGCCAGGAGATCTGCTTTGTCCCGGACAACGATTACGTCCGGTTTCTGGAGGATGAGCGGGGCGCGGGACAGCTGGCCGGGGAGATCGTCGACCGGGCCGGCACCGTACTGGGGCACCACGAAGGGACCTACCGCTACACCGTGGGGCAGCGCCGGGGACTTGGCATTGCTCATCCCCATCCCCTCTACGTGGTGGGGGTCGATGCGGAGCGGCGGCAGGTGATTGTCGGGTCGAAGGAGGAACTCCTGGCCCCGGGGCTCGTGGCCACGGATGTGACGTGGGTCATTGCCCCGGCAACGGAGACCCTGGAGGCAGCGTGCAAGATCCGCTACCGGCACCATCCCGTGCCCTGCACGGTGACGGTTCTCGCCGACAGCCGGGCGCAGGTCCGGTTCCGGGAGCCGGAAAAGTCGGTCACGCCGGGGCAGGCGGTGGTCTTCTACAATGGCGACGAGGTCCTCGGTGGCGGTTGGATCGATGCGGCGATGAACGAAGGATAGAGACGGGAAACGGAAGAGTAGATTGATGCAAAAAGTGGCGATTTCAACCCTTGGTTGCAAGATTAACCAGTTCGAGTCGGCGGCCATGACCGAGAGCCTCGGTAAGGAAGGGTTCCGGATGGTCCCCTTTGACGAGGATGCCGACATTTACGTGATCAACACCTGCACGGTGACGGCGAAGACCGATGCCGAGTCGCGGCGTCTGATCCGCCGCGCCCTGCGCCGCAATCCTGCGGCCCGGGTGGTGGTGACCGGCTGCTACGCCCAGGTGGACCCCGACGCGGTCAAGGATCTCCCCGGCGTTTCCCTCGTGGTGGGGAACAGCGAGAAGAGGAGCATCGTCGATCTCCTGCGGGAGGCTGCTCCGACGGAGAAGGTCGTGGTGTCGGACATCTCCCGGGAGCGGGCTGCGGAGGGGCTTCGGCTCGAAAGCTTTGCCGAGCACACCCGGGCCTTCCTCCAGGTCCAGAACGGGTGTGATGCCTTCTGCTCCTACTGCATCGTCCCCTATGCCCGGGGGCGGAGCCGGAGCGTCCCCTTCAGCGAAGCCCTCGCAGGGATCAGGAACTTTGCCGACCAGGGGTTCCGGGAGGTGGTGCTCACCGGCATCCACCTGGGGGCCTATGGCCTTGACCTGGAACCGCCGGCGAGCCTTTTGGAGCTTCTAGTGGCCGCCGAGGCGGAGAAAGCGGTGCCGCGGCTCCGGGTCGGGTCGGTGGAGCCCAATGAACTGACCGACGATCTCGTTGATTTCCTGACCCGGTCGGAGACGGTCTGCCCCCACCTCCACATCCCGCTCCAGAGCGGCGATGACCGGGTGCTCGAACGGATGGGGCGGCGCTATACGGCGGCGTTCTTCCGGGAGCGGGTGGAACGGCTCGTGGCGGCGGTCCCCGACATCTTCATCGGCTGCGACGTCATTGCCGGCTTTCCGGGAGAGACCGACGAGGAGTTCCAGAACACCGTCCGTCTCATTGAGGAACTGCCGGTGGCCTCCCTCCACGTCTTCCCCTATTCCCGGCGGGAGGGGACGGCGGCTGCCCGGATGGAGGGACAGGTAGATGGGAAGGTAATTCGCGGCCGGGCTGAGATTCTGAGGGAGGTTGGCGAGCGTAAGCGGCGCTCTTTCTGTGAGCGGTTCGTGGGGCGTGAGCTGGCGGTCCTGATGCAGAACCGGGGCCGTGACGGCGAGGCTGTGGGGCTGTCGCGCAACTATCTGCCGGTCCGGGTGCCCGGCTACCCAGGGGAGATGAACGCCGAGGCGACGGTCATGGTCACGGAGGTGACGCCGGAGGGGGTGGGGGGAATCATCCGAGGGTAAAGAAGAAGGTTGCACCCTTGCCGTCTTCTGCTTCGGCCCAGATTCTTCCCCCGTGGCGGTGAACGATCCGCTGGACCGTGGCGAGCCCGATGCCGTTCCCTTCGAATTCCTCGGACCGGTGCATACGCTGGAAAGGGGTGAAAAGCCGCCCTGCGTAGCGCATATCGAAGCCGGCGCCGTTGTCCCGGACAAAGTAAATCGGTTTCTCTCCCTGTTTCATGACGCCGAATTCGATCTCGGCCTGTTCCCGCCTTGCCGTATATTTCCAGGCATTGCTCAAGAGATTTTCCATGACCGACCGCAGGAGCCGCCGGTCACCGCGGACGGTGATGCCGTCGGTGATCTGGATGGTGACCCCGGTGCGGTCCGGGTGGATGTAGCGGAGTTCCTGCTCGATGGTGCCGGCGATGGCGGAGAGGTCGGTCTGTTCCGGGGTAATAGGCTCTCGGCCAAGTCTCGACAGATTCATGAGTGCATCGATGAGCCTGGTCATCCGCTGGCCCGCTTTCTGGATCCGCTGGAGATAGTCCAGCGCCTCGGAGGGAAGATCGGCGCCGAAATCCTCCAGGATCGCCTTGCTGAAACCGTCGATGATGGTAAGGGGTGCCCGGAGGTCGTGGGAGACTGAGAAGTTGAAGGCCTGCAGTTCCTGGTTGGTCGCTTCCAGCTGGGCGGTTCGCTCCTGGACCCGTTGCTCCAGTTCCGCGTTAAGGCGGCGCAGGGCCTCCTCGGCCCGCTGGCGGTTGCGATGTTCCTCCGCTTCCTTGAGGGCGCGCCGTATCGCCGACCCAAGGCGCCCCATGTTATCTTTCAGAATGAAGTCCGTCGCCCCCTTGCGGAGGATTTCCACGGCCCGTTCCTCGCCCACTGTTCCGGAAATGACGATGAATGGGGTGTCCGGGCACCGTTCCAGAGCCAGTTTCAGGGCTGCGACCCCATCGTAGCCGGGGATGCTCATGTCCGCCAGTATGAGGTCGAAGCAGTCTGCGCTCTCCTCCAGGACGCGTGCGAACTGCTTCCCATCAGTTGCAACCGTTATGGTGCACGGAATTTCCTCTGAAGCAAGCTTCGCCCGCACCAGTTCCGCATCCATCGAATCGTCCTCCAGGTGGAGGATGCGAAGCGTCTCTCCCGTCAAACAGTGCCTCCCTATTCTCTGTTTACCAGTTTCTGCCCAGTGGCGGTTTGGTCATGGCAGACTGGAGAATTCCCGGTTAGCCAGCAGTGATTCAGACACGGTCCAGGAACTCCCTGACCCGTTCCACGTCCGCCATCTCCCGGAATTCCCGGAATCCATCAACGCCATCGGGGTCGAAGGCCCGGTAGTAGCGGGGGGGCGTGGCAGTGAGGGCACGCAGTGCCTTGCCGGTGGCGTAATCGTCACTGGTGAGGTCGCGGGCCTGTTTCGCCAGATCCATGACGATGCTGAAACCCAGCCGGAAGAGGCGCTTGAGGCGTTCGCCGGCCAGGATGGCGGCGGCCTTTTCCTCATCGTTGCGGGCCAGGAATTCCAGGGCTATGTTCAGGTACCCGTGGACCCGCTCGAAAATCGCCAGCATGGCCTCCCGGTCGTGGAGGGCGGTGCCGTCGACCACCAGGGCGCTGTTCACCAGGTATGAGAGTTCCTGGTTGATCTCCTCGGCGCCGGGCCGTGCCAGGAGCCGTCCGAGGAGCGATTCGGCGGCGCCGGGGCGGGCGGGAAGGTGGCGGTGGACCGCCGCCGGGAAGAGTTCCTTTCCTCCCTCGAGGACGAAGGACGCCGGATCGATGCGGGCATAGAGGGACTGGGCCTCCTCCGGTTCGGGGAACCCCAGGTCGGCGAGCCGCCCCGAGCGGAAGCGGAAAGCGAGTTCCTCCAGCTCGTCCTCGACTTCACTCTTCACCCCTTCCATGATTCCCAGGTAGAGCTCGTGGTTGGTGCGATAGACGATGTCGAGGAAACTGCCGACGGCCCGGGCGTGCTTGTCATTTTTGAACGTGATGAAATAGAGGTTGTCGAAGGTGTGGTCCCAGTCGGCGGTCCGTTCCTCGTCCGGCAGGAGCTCGCCAATTCCGCCCCCCACGCTGATCTCCTTTTCGAGCATGAGGAGGAGAAGCTCCAGGTCCAGGTGGGGAAGCTGCTCCGCAACAACCTCCTCCCCCGCCTCAAGAAGATGGCCGAGCCATTCGTAGGACTTGTCTGCGGTGAAGTTCCACTTGTCCCAAAGCTCCATGTCGAGGATGAAGGTTCGCTGTTCGGGTGACGCCAGTTCCCAGAGCCCCATGGCATCCGTCTCGCCGATTTCCTTTATGAGCCAGTAGAGTTCCTGTTCGGGGAGGGACCGGGCAAGGGACTTCGCCTCCGGATCGGCAAGGATGAGGTCCATCCGCTGCTTTGCCGGCAGTTCCCGCAGGGTGGCTATCGTGTCATTATTTCCCATGTATCGGATCACTCCTTTGTTTTGGACCGTTTCGGCCGCCCATTCATCGTTGTCCGCGTGCGCTTTATCCCCAGCGCCCGGCGATAGGCGCAGTCGTCATGGAGCCAGGGGAGCTCCCGGACCAGTTCTTCGGTCAGCTTGACGCATTCGGGATTTATCTCGAAGCGGCGTTCGTAGATGACGCACTGGCGGGTGGCCACATCCAGGTAGCGGCATGGGGTCTGGGTGAAAAAGATGGTGCCGGAGTCGTCCTCGATCTTCTCGAAGCAGCAGAGGCCGCATTGTCGGCAGAGGGATTCCCAGGCGGCGTCGTGGTTGTCGGGCTGTTTCATGGGGTGAGGATACCGGAAGGGTCGTCAACCTGTCAACGGATGATGCCGGCTGACGGCACTGGCAGGGGCCGTGTTACAACGGTGTAAAATACCCTCGGATCCGCAACAGGGGGGCAAGCGGCCATTGAAAACTCCCCGGGCTCTGATTTACTTAACCAGCGAAGGGAGCAGAGCGGCTGGATGCCGGGGGAGTCCCCGCAGGGCCTTCTCCGGGAAAGGAGAGGAAACGTGAAACTCTATCTGATCCGCCATGGGGAGGCCGTCGAGCGGGGCGAGGCGGTCCGGGAGGAGGACCGCTGGCTTACCGCCGCCGGGCGTGACGGGTTCCGGGCAAACGCTCGACGTCTGGCAAAGAAGGTGGCCGCTCCCGAAGTAATCGTTACGAGTCCCCTAGTGCGGGCCGTGCAGACGGCCGATATCCTCGCCGAGGTTCTCGGCTTTTCCGGCGAAGTCACCGTAGCGCAGGAGCTGGCGCCGGGGTTCAGCTCAGAGGGGCTCTTCCGCCTGGCAGGTGTCTGCGGATCGCCCCGGAGCCTGGCGGTGGTAGGGCACGAGCCCGACCTGGGCGAGGTTTTCGGTCGGTTGTTGGGGCGCGATGGCGCGCTTCCCCTCAAAAAAGGGGCGATTGTGGCCCTGAGGCTGGATTTGGCGGAGAGCGGAACGCCTGCCCGGTTCCTGTGGATGATTCAGCGGGGCAAGAAGTTCCATGAACTTCCCGCACCCGGTTAAGGTGCGGTGAAATTCGAAGATTTGACAGGCGCAGGGAAGGGGAAGCCCCATGACGATCACGGACGAAACACCTCTCTGGGTCGCAGCACCGGCGCTTCTGGCGGCCCGGACCGATGATTTCTTCGGCCGGTGGCGCAGGGCCCTGAAGACCCTGGATCCAGAGGATATTCACGATCTGCGGGTCTCCTCCCGCCGGCTTCGGGAGGGATGTGTTCTCTTCTCTCCCCTCTACCCGGACGGGCTCGCCCGGGTCGTCCGGCGGGTGCGGAAGGTGACGAGGCTCCTGGGCCCCCTCCGCAATGCCGACGAGGCGGTTTCCTTTTTCCGGGAACTGTCCGCGGCGCTTCCGGAGCCGTGCAGGGAGGGTCTCGGCGTCCTCATGGACCGTCAGGAAGCCCTGAGGAACGTCGAGCATCGGCGGCTCGCGAAGGGGCTTGAGAGTTTCGGCGCGGGGAAGACCAACTCCGCCTTTGTCCGGGCCATGGCACGGCCGGCCGTTTTTCCGCAACCCCATGTCGCCGTCGATTCCTTCACCCGCATCGGCTCTTTTGCCGCCGCGGCCCTGGATGGAAGCCTCGCCGACCTTCTTCCCCTGGTGCCTGCAGCGCGTGACGCAGGAGCAGCGGCGGCCCAACACGCACTACGGATCGCCGTCAAGCACTATCGTTACCGCATCGAGATTCTCTCGTTCCTCATGGCTGCGAAGGGGTACGGGGATATCCATGCCACGATCAAGTCCTACCAGGACTGCCTGGGGATCATGCACGACCTGGATGTCTTCGCCGACATGGTGCGGCATGGGGGGTTGCCTCCGGAAGTTGAATGTGTCATCCTGAATGCCATTGCGAAGCGGCGGGGGAAGTCCTTTGCCCACTTTGCGGAACTGCTCGGGGAGCATTCCTTCGAGCTGATCAGGGAAGAGGTGAGGAGAGCGCTGTGAAGAAGAACCGGCTTGCAGCCATCGATATCGGGACCAACTCCATCCGCTGCATCGTGGTGGAGGTGACGAAGACCGGCTCCTTCCGCGTCCTGGACGACGAGAAGGCCACGGTGCGCCTGGGGGAGGGGCTGGCCGTGAGCGGTTCCATCTTGCAGGCCGCCTGGGAGCGAGCTGTGACGGCTCTCACGCGGATGAAGAAGATCGTGGACGGCTACGGCGTGAAGGCTATCGAGGCGGTGGCCACGAGCGCGGTGCGAAAGGCCGCCAACGGCGAGGCGTTCATCGCCGCCATCGCCGAGGAGGTGGGGATTGCGGTGACGGTCATCAGCGGCGAGGAGGAGGCGGAGCTGGCGGCCCTCTCGGTGCGGAACCACTTCGACATGGAGGGGGCCCGCCACGCCATGGTCGACATCGGCGGCGGGAGCCTGGAGGTGGTGACGGCGCTGGGCTCCCACATCGAGGAGATCTATTCCCTGGAGCTGGGGGCGGTCTTCCTCACCGAGAAGTTCATGGCGGGCGATTCCGTCCGTCCGTCCGGCCAGGAGAAGCTCCGCAAGCACGTCCGTTCAAGCCTCAAGGAGGTTTTTGCCGGCGAGCGGGCCCAGTTCCAGTGTCTCGTGGGCTCCGGCGGCACCATTACGGCAATCGCCGCCATGGTCATGGCCATGCGGGGGGAGGGGTACGGCTCGGTCCACCGCTACGAGGTGCTCCGTTCCGAGGTGGTGCACCTCCTCGCCATGCTGTCGCGCAAGACCATGAAGGAGCGGCGCGAGGTGCCGGGCCTCAACCCGGACCGGGCCGACATCATCGTGGCCGGAGTCACGGTGGTGGACGAGCTGATGCGCTTTTTCGACGCCAACGTCCTGCGGGTCAACGAGCGGGGGATCCGGGAGGGGCTCATCGTCAAGGCGCTCCGGACCCACGGTCTCATCCACGGCGTTCAGGAACCCCGCACCTGGCGCGACACGGTGCTTGAGTTCGGCCGCTCCTGCCACATGGACGAGGAGCACGCCCTCCATGTGACGAAGCTGTCCCTGCAGCTCTTCGACGCCTTGGAGCCGGCATTCAGGATGGGGGACGGGGCGCGCCGGATGCTGGAGGCGGCCGCCATCCTCCACGACGTGGGGTACTTCATCAACTACTCCAGCCACCACAAGCATTCCTACCATCTCATCCGCCACGCCGACCTCTTCGGCTTCACCCCCCGGGAGCGGGAGATCATCGCCAACGCGGCCCGCTACCACCGCAAGGCCCTTCCCAAGAAGAAGCACGACGCCTACGTGCGGCTCGCGGAGCCCGACCGGCAGGTGGTGAGCAGGCTTGGGGGCATCCTCCGACTGGCCGACGGCCTCGACCGGCGCCGCAGCGGCGTCGTTTCCGGCGTCACCTGCTCCGTTTCTGACGGCACGGTCATCGTCACCATCGCCAGCAGCGAGGATATTTCGGTGGAGCTCTTCGGCGGAAAGATCAAGGGGGATCTCTTCGAGGAGGCCTTCAAAAAGCGGCTTCTTCTGGTTGCAGAGCACACCCAGAGTTAAGGCGATCGTAACGGCGCCGCAATATGGACCGGCTATGATGGGGAAAACTCTTGATAGGAGGTCCAACATGAACATCAAACTGCTCGGTGACTATTACGCCTGGTACTGCGACTGGTGTGATACCCGCAACCTTACTCTCCAGCAAAAGTTTGCTGTCGGCACCGTAACCTGCGGGGCCTGCCACAAACACTTCGATCCGGCTGCGCAGGAGGGAGAGACGAAACATTTCGCCCTGTGCGGCGGATTTTAGCCTGTCTTGCGCATCAGCTCGAAGATGTAGATCACGATCTCGATGAAGATGAGAATGATGATGATCCATTCCAGCCGCGAGGCGCGGCGGGCATGGGCGAGGCTCGTGAAGACGCCGGTGATGTCCAGCAGCGTCTCACCCTTGTGCTTGATCTCGTTGTAGCGCTGGTTCAGTTCGAAGATGTTGGCCATGGTCAGGTAGAGCCGGTCCGCCACGGGGTTCTCCCAAGTGAGTTCCGGCTTCTCCAGGACCATGATGTGGGAGATGGACTGGTACTTGTAGGTGAGGACGTTGGCCGCCAGCTTCGCTAAGCGCCGGTCCGAGATTCCCAGCTTCCCCCGGTCGAGAAGGGCGATGATGGTTTCCATCTCGTCGAGAACTTGGTCCACCCGCTCCTCGATCCGTTCCAGGGCCACCGACTTGGCGATGACGAAACAGATGGTGTCCACGTAGGCAGGGTCGTACCCCGGCATGGTCGCCACGTTGTTGGTGACCTCCACCCGTTCCCCCTCCCCCCGCTTCAGGGAATACTCGTCCCGGTACCGGATGGCCGGGTACTCCTTGAATGCCTCGGCATGGTGCCCCATGTTCCAGAAGAAGGAACCGATCTCCTCCTCCGTGCAGTTCACGAACACCACCCCGCCAAAGTAGTAGAGATAGACCCTCTTGGTTTCTCCCGGATCCCCCGTCAGGGGTTTGAGGCTCGCCAGGTCGAGCACCATGGGCTCTTCCCAGCGATAGCGCCGGGGAAAGCCGAGGCCTCCGGCCAGGCGGTTCAGGTCCAGTTCTCCCGAAAGGGCATAGGCGGCGAAATCGATCATCGCATCCTCCTGCGAAAAGCTTACCCGACGGGATACGTAGACGCAAACCCTGACCTCTCCTGGAGAAATGAAAAAAGGCGCACTATCCGGTACGCCTTTCTTCTCCATCGCGGTTGTATGTCAATCCCGACTCTTCCGTCTCGGCTCTCGTGCCATTTTCCCCTGGATCGCCACCTCGCCTGCCCGGCCGGGAAGCTCTCCCATCGCCAGCTTGCAGCAGGGGATTTCTTCCCGATGGGCCTCTTCGGCCGCTTCGGCAAGGGTGATAAAACGACACCCCTTCGCCTGGAGCCGTTCCAGAAGGTCGATAAAGACGGGGGACAGCACCCCCCCCTCCAGTTCGGCATGGATGGTGTGGACGTTGAGCCCCGGTTGTACCAGGGAGAGGTAGTGGTCGTTCACGGTTTCCGCCGTGATGCCGTTCTCCCCCAGGAGCTCGTCCATGGTAGGGAATGTGGTCGGAATCTGGAGGGTGTGGAAACGCCGGTCGTTCATCACGGGGTAGAAGGGGTGGATCCCCCGGCTGTCGCTGCAGTAAGTGAGGTAGAGGGCATCCTGGATCTCCAGGGAGTCGGCAGTGACGGTCCATCCCGGTGCCGCCGTGGTCTTGGCCCTCCTGTTGAGGATCTCCTCGAAAAGGGCGAAGGCCCGCCCCAGCTCCAGGGCGATCATGTTTCGCGGGATCCAGGGAAGGAGGTCGTGCCACTTGACGTGGTCCCAGCAGTGGATGCCGACCTCGTGCCCCCGGGCCTCGGTCTCCCGCAGGACGTGGGGAACCTTGTCCGCAATGATCGGCGGCGGCAGGAGCACGCCGTACATGAGGGTCCGCAGCCCATAGACCGACGGCGCTTTGGTCCGAAGCATCTTCCGGAGGAACCCCTTGCGGGTGAAGATGCGGCGGATCGCCTTGCCGCTGTTGTCGGGCCCCATGGAGAAGTAGAACGTCCCCTTGATCCCGAAGCGGTCGAAGATCTCCAGGAGCCGCGGTACCCCGTCGCGGGTGCCGACGTAGGTGTCGACGTCTATTTTGAGGGCTATGGTGGGCATCAGGTCATGAACCGATCAGGAAAATGTCGATATTTCGCAAGGTCAAGGCGGAGGAGAGATCCCGCGGAGGCGTAGCAGGGCTACGCCGCACAAGGTGATTCCGAACAACAACGCCGAGATTGCGGAAAAGCGGCATTTTCACAGCAGGTGCTCGATTTTTTCTTTTTCCTCGACCAGATAAAAGTCGAGGGTCTTCCGCAGTGCGTCGTCGATGACGGTCTTCGGCTCCCAGCCGAGCCGCGCCTTGGCGTTCTTCACGGAGGGGACGCGGGTCAGCATGTCCTGATACCCCTTGCCGTAGAACTGGCCGGAGGAAACCTCGATGATCTTGCATGCCTCGGCCCGGGCACGGTAGGCGGGATACTCCTTCACCAGGGCGATCAGTTTCTCCGCCAACTCTTTGACCGACAGGTCGTTCCCCGGGTTGCCGATGTTGAAGATGCCACCGTCGGCGCAGCCGTCTTTGTTCTCGATGATCCGCATGAGGCAGTCGATGCCGTCCTCCACGAAGGTGAAGGAGCGGCGCTGGTTGCCGCCGTCCACGAGCTGGATCGGCTCGCCGGCCAGGATGTTGTAGAGGAACTGGGTCAGGACCCGGGAGCTTCCCTCTTTTGCGGTGGAGATGGAGTCAAGCTTCGGGCCGATCCAGTTGAAGGGGCGGAACAGGGTGTAGCGCAGTCCCTCCTGCTCGCCGTAGGCATAGATCACCCGGTCGAGCATCTGCTTGGCGCAGGAGTAAATCCAGCGCTGCTTGTTGATGGGACCGAGCATGAGCGGCGAGTTCTCCTCGTCGAACTCCCGGTCGGGGCTCATGCCGTAGACCTCGGAGGTGGAGGGGAAGATGACCCGCTTTTTGTACTTCACGCACTGGCGGATGATCTTCAAGTTCTCCTCGAAGTCGAGCTCGAATACCCGGAGAGGGTCCTTCACGTAGGTGACCGGCGTGGCGATGGCCACCAGGGGAAGGACCACGTCGCACTTCTTGATGTTGTACTCGATCCACTCCTTGTTGATGGTGATGTCCCCCTCCAGGAAGTGGAAGCGGGGGTGGCCGATGGAGTGCTCGAGCTTGTTGTCGCTCATGTCGAGGCCGTACACCTCCCAGTCGGTGGTGTCGAGGATGCGCTTGGTGAGGGCGTTGCCGATGAAGCCGTTGACGCCGAGGATGAGGATTTTCATGGTATCTCCAGTGGGTAAAATGTGACCGGCGGCGATCCTGCCGACGGTGATGCTATGGGCTTGCGAACCTTTTCCCTGCGGGGTGGACGATGGCGGCAAAACTTCCGGCCGCAACCTCATGCTCCCCTTCGGGCTGCAACGAGGTGATCTCCAGGAGCCCCTCGCCGGTTCCGACGACCAGGGGATTCTCCGTAACCACTACCCCCGGCTCAGCGCTTCCCGGAAGCGGCCGGGCGCTCCAGACGAGGATCTTCTTCCCGTCCAGATACGTGAAGGCGCCAGGGTAGGGGTGGGTGACCCCTCGGATCAGGTTGTAGATCTGCACGGCGCTTCTTGCCCAGTCGATGAGGCCGTCGGCCGGCTTGCGGCCGCCGAAGTAGCTCCCCTCCGCAAGGTTCATGGGGATGCGGGAAGCGGTTCCCGACGCCAGCAAGGGATACGAACGGGCAATGACCGTCACCGCCGCCTCGGTCACCTTGGTGAAGACGTCGAAGGAGGTGTCGGTGAAGGCGATGGCGACCTTCTCCCGGTCCACGATGTCGCCGGCGTCGGGCTTCGCCACCATGTGGTGGAGCGTGGCGCCGGTCTCGGTCTCGCCGTTGATCACCGCCCAGTTCACCGGCACCCTCCCCCGGTACTTGGGAAGGTAGGAGCCGTGGAGGTTCAGGGCGCCGAGGCGGGGTATCTCCAGCACCTCCGGCGTGATCATGTTCCGGTAGTAGAAGGAGAAGAGGAGGTCGGGGGCGATCTCCCGCACCTTCGCCACGTTGGCCGGTTCGTTGATGTCGGTGGTCAGGTATGGGATGCCGTGGCGCTCCGCCAGTTCCCGCACCGACTGGAACCAGATCTCCTCCGTGGGAGAATCCTCGTGGGTGAAGACCAGCCGCACGTCGGCACCCTGCCTCAGCAGTTCCTCCAGGCAGCGGTAGCCGACGTTGTGGTAGGCGCAGACGATAACCTTCTTACTCATAACTGTTCCTCAAAACCATAGGTCCTCCGCACCACATACCTCGGTCGGCGCCGCACTTCCTGGTAGATCCTCCCCACGTATTCCCCCACGAGGCCGATGCCGAAGATGACGATGCCGACGAAGAAGAAGAGGATGGCGAAGAGGGTGAAGACCCCTTCCACCTCGGAGCCGATCAGAAAGCGGCGCACGAGGAGGAAGAGGGCGAAGAGGACCGACGCGGCCGAGGTGAGAATGCCGAGGAGCGCAAAGAGCTGGAGTGGCACCACCGAAAAGCCGGTCATGAGGTCGAAGTTGAGGCGGATGAGGCGGTAGAGGGAGTACTTGCTCTCCCCCTCGGCCCGTTCCGCGTGGGAGACCGGCACCTCCGAGGGGTTCGAGGCGAAGGTCTGGGCCAGGGCAGGGATGAAGGTAGTCATCTCCTGGCAGCGGTTCAGGTTGTCGATGACGGTGCGGTTGTAGGCCCGAAGCATGCAGCCGTAGTCGCTCATCTGCATCCCGGTCATCTTGTTGGTGGTGATGTTGACGACCCGCGACGCAGCCCGGCGGAAGAAGGTGTCCTGGCGCTTTTGGCGGACGCTTCCCACCACGTCGTGCCCCTTCTCCATCTCGGCCACGAGCTTGGGAATCTCCTCCGGTGGGTTCTGGAGGTCGGCGTCGAGGGTGACGACGATCTCGCCCGTGCTCATCTCGAAGGCGGCCATGATCGCCATGTGCTGGCCGAAGTTGCCGTTGAACTCGATCACCTTCACTTCGGGGTGGCTCTGGGCCATCTCCCGGAGGATCTCCAAGGAGCGGTCCCGGGAGCCGTCATCGGTGAAGATGATTTCGAAGGGCTTCCCTAGGGCGGTCATGACCGGGTAGAGCCGGGCCAGGAGTTTCTGGAGGTTCGGCTCCTCGTTGTAGACCGGGACGATGATGGAGATGTATGGTGCGGCCATGGGCTACTTTCTGCTCCTTGCGATAACGGTGTTTACGGCCTCCACCACGTCCCGGGCGTCATCCATGGTCATGGTTGGGAAGAGAGGGAGGGAGAGGATGCGGTCAGAGGCGTAGTCGGCGTTGGGAAGAGACCCCGCGGGGACCGGCATGTTTTCCCGGTACCAGGCATGGTGGTGGATCGCCTTGTAGTGGAGGCCGGTGCCGATGTTGAGATTCTTCAGCTCGGCCATGAAGGTGTCCCGGTCGATGGTGAGCTTTTCCACCCGGACCAGCGGCGTGTAGAGGTGCCAGGCATGGCGCTGAACGTAGGGAGCGAGGGCCGGGGTTGCCAGTTCGTCTACGCCGGCAAAGGCGGCGTTGTAGAATTCGGCGATCTCCCGGCGCTTCTCGATGAACCCGTCCAGCTTCGGGAGCTGGTGGATGCCGATGGCTGCCTGGATGTCCATCATGTTGTACTTGTAGCCGGGAAGGAGGATGTCGTAGTTGGGGGTGCCGCTGGCGGCGAACCGCTTCCACGCCTCGCGGCTCATGCCGTGGAACTTCAGGAGCGAAACCTCTTCGGCCAGGGCCTCATCGGGGGTGCAGACCATCCCCCCTTCGCCGGTGGTGATGTTCTTGTTGGGGTGGAAGGAAAAGATGGAGATGCTGTCGAGGGAGCCGATCCTCTTTCCCTTGTATTCGGTGCCGGCGGCGTGGGCCGCGTCTTCGATGACGGTGAGGCCGAACTCTTTCGCCAGGGCGAAGATGGGGTCCATGTCACACGACTGGCCGGCAAAGTGGACCGGGATGATCGCCTTCGTGCGCGGGGTGATCTTTTCGCGGATCTTTGCCGCGTTGATATTGAGGGTTCCCGGCTCGATATCGACGAGAACCGGCTTCGCCCCGCAGAGGACGATCATGCTCACCGTGGAGGCAAAGGTCATGGGGGTGGTGATGATCTCGTCCCCTTCGTCCAGCTTCAGGGCGAGGAGCGTCAGGTGGAGCCCGGCGGTGGCGGAACTCAGGGGGACGGCGTAGGGTGCACCGACGTAAGCCTTGAACGCCTCTTCGAAGCGCTTCACCTTGGGGCCGGTGGTGATCCACCCGGATTTCAGGGATGCGACGACCTCATTGATCTCGTCGTCGTCTATGGTTGGTTTGGAAAAGGGGAGAAATTCGCTGCGCACGGGTGCCTCCTTCCGGAAAAACGCTTCATCATGGCACAAATCCGCGCGAAGTGCCATACCGTTTACGTCATATCAGTTAGTCTTCTCTGTTATATGTTGTGTCGACGCATGGTGTCGGAAGGGACGGAGCCCCCGCTCCGAAACGATCCAGCGTCACCAGTCGGTCTTCGCGGCACGGGAACAGGAATTCCCGAGGCTTTCCCTCCGCCAATGCCGAAGGTGGTTTTCTGCAGGGATCGCTTCTCCGCGAGAGCTCCGCCCCTTCCGGGAACCAGTGGTGGAAAGGTGACAAAGGTGAATTAGTGGTTTGCGATGAGAAGAACCTTCCCTTTCCTGCCCAACTCCCGCGGCGGGGTCGTGGCGAGTTTTTCCAGGGCAGGAAGGGCATCCTCCTTGATGAGAGTGATGACCGGCCGGCCCGAGTCCCAGAGGCGCGCAAAGCCCTGCTCGTCCAGGAACCACTGGCTCTGGTTCCCCTGGCGGCTCCCGAAATCGAGCTCTCCACGCTCTCCCACAATGATGATCCGTCGTCCCGCATAGTAGGAAAATCCTTGCTGGTAGAGCTGGAAGCTGGCAACGGCGGTATCCGGTCCAGCCTTTTCCTTCACCAGTTGCCCCAGTTCCCGGAATGACTTCCGTTCGGCGGTGCGTGCGAGGATGAACGGCGGGCCGGCGATACCCAGAAGGTACGAGAAAAGGCCGAAGGAGGCCAGGAGCACGGCGGCCTTCTTGCGGCGCAGGCCCACGAAGGCGGCTATCCCCTGGGCAAGGAGGCAGGAGCCGATCACGGCGCCGGCCAGCACCGACAGCTTCGGGTTCCGGGCCAGGTGGGGGAAAAGGATGCCGCCGGCTCCGCCGATCGTCAGCACCGTTGCCGCGATGGCCGTCGGCAGGGTGGGAAAGGTAGCGCGACGGTCGGCCACGCGCGATAAGAACTCGCCAACGAGCAGCGCCACCGCCGGGAAGACCGGGAGGATGTACGGGATCAGTTTGGAGCTCGACAGGGAGAAAAAGGTGAAGATGACCGCTCCCCAGAGGAGGAGGTAGAGACGCGCCTCGCCCGTGGGGGTGTGTCGCTCCTGCCACATGCCCCGAACGGCGGACGGAAGGTAGAAGGACCAGGGAAGCATGAACCCGGCCAGGACCGGAATGAAGAACCAGGGGGGTTCGTAGCGGCCGTGAACCTTGGTGAGAAAGCGTTCGAAGTGTTCGTGGATGAAGAAAAACCGCGGGAATTCCGGGTTGTGGAGCGAGACGAGGATGAACCAGGGGGCCGCGACGAGAAGGAAGAGGAGGGTGCCCGTGGGAAGACGCATCTCGCGAAGAAGACTCCAGCGCCCCGTGAGGAGGATGAAGAGCACGATCACGCCGCCGGGGAGGACGAGGCCGATGAGCCCCTTGGCGAGCACGGTGAGGGCAGCCGCCACGTAGAAGAGATAGTAGTAGAGTCCGGCATGTCGCTCCCCTTCACGCGCTGCCAGGAGGAAACAGCCGAGGGTGGCGCTCATCCAGAAAGTGAGGGTCATGTCGATGACGTTGTATCGTCCGATGACGACGAAGCCGAGGGATGTGCCGAGGATGGTTGCCGCCAGGAGACCTGCGCGTCGGCCAAAGAGGGTCCGTCCCACGTGATAGGTGAAGAGAACGCCGCAGAGCCCCATGAGCGCCCCCGGAGCCCTGGCCGCGAACTCGCTGAAGCCGAAAATCTTGAACGAAATGACATCCAACCAGTAGTGGAGCGGCGGTTTCTCGAAGTACTTCACGTAGTTCAGGAAGGGGGTAATGAAGTCTCCCCGTTCGATCATTTCCCGCGGGATCTCGGCGTAGCGCCCCTCGTCGGGATCAAGAAGCGGCAGCCGGCCAAGCCGTTGGAAGAAGGCGAAGCCGAAGACCACGGCGAGGATGATGAGATCCTTGAACGGGCTCTGCTCCTGACGGGATGAGGCGGTGAAGTCGGTTTTCATGACGTTGTCTTTCTCTGGATGAGGGGTTAGGGCTTTTCCCGCCGGATGAGGTCGTAGCGTTCCGCGGCCACGGGGAGTCTGAGTCGGATCCGCTGGTTCGGATGGGCTTCGGAGAGGCTGTTGCCATCCATATCGGTGAAGGCGTCGAGTCGGTGGAGGGTGGAGCGCATCCGCCGGCCGATTACCTCCACCGTGGTGTCTGCCATGATCCGGTTGCGGACCTCAACGGTAACGGTGCCGTCGGGGTGCGCCTCTTCCACCACCCCGACGAATTCGTGGCTGCGCCGGTAGCGGGAGTCGAACTCCAGGTCCACATCCGCCGGCTTCCCCAGGAAGAAGCCGGTGGTGTACCCCCGGTGGCTGATCTTGGAAAGCTCTTCGAGCCACTCGGGCTTCACGTGCCAGGCACGGGGATCGGCGGCGTAGCTGTCGAGGGCTTCCCGGTAGACCCGCACCACCGAGGCCACGTAGTGTATCCCCTTCATGCGCCCCTCCAGTTTGAGGGAATCGGCGCCGGCCCCCACCAGCTCAGGGATATGGCGGATGAGGCAGAGATCCTTGGAGTTGAAGATGAATGTCCCCCGCTCGTCCTCCACTACGGGGAAGTACTCGCCCGGTCGGGTCTCTTCCACCAGGGCGTAGCTCCAGCGGCAGGGGTGGGCGCACTCCCCCTTGTTGGCGTTGCGGCCGGTCATGACGCTGGAGAGGAGGCAACGACCCGAGTAGGAGACGCAGAGGGCGCCGTGGACGAAGACTTCCAGCTCGGCCGTGACCCGCTCCCGGGTCTCGCGGATCGCATTCAGGGACATTTCCCGGGCCAGGTTCACCCGGGCGATCCCCTGCTCCTGCCAGAAGAGGACGCTGCGCCAGTTGGTGGTGTTGGCCTGGGTGGAAAGGTGGATGGGACGATCTGGCGATATGTGGCGGATGGCGGCGATCACCCCCGGGTCGGCGGCGATGTAGGCGTTGAAGGGGACCGTAGCCACCCCCTCCAGGTAGCGGTCCAGGTCCTCCAGTTCGCCGTTGTCGGGAAAGGCGTTGACCGTCAGGTAGACCTTTACCCCCCGGTCGTGGGCATAGGTAACCCCCTCGGCCATGTGGGCCAGGGTGAAGTTGTCGGCGAGGCTGCGGAGCCCGAACTTCTCCCCTCCCAGGTAGACGGCGTCGGCGCCGTAGTGGATGGCCACTTTCAGCTTTTCCAGGTTGCCGGCCGGCGCGAGGAGTTCGGGAATCTTCATGGAAGGCCTCTTGGCATGATGCATGCTTTATTAGTGGGGTTCAACCAGTGGCGCGGGAACATCCCGGAAACCAGATGGTGCTTTCGACCGCGGAAATCCTAGCATATCCGTCGGTTGAATGAAACCCCTGCGGCCTGTTTGTCCTTGACAAAAAACGTAACCTGAACTTTAGTATCCGAACGAATTTAGTTCGCGTCTGCACGGGAGGCGACCATGAAAAGAGTGTTCTCCATCGGCTGCATGCTCCTCGCCGGAGCGCTTCTCACCGTCGGCACCGTTTTGGCCGCGTCCGAAGAGCCGACAATCTACGTCATCCAGAAGGGGGACACCCTCTGGGGGCTCTCGGACCGCTTCCTCAAGGATCCCTACTACTGGCCTAATCTCTGGGCCAGGAACCCCGCCATCGGCAATCCCCACTTCATCTATCCCGGCCAGCGGGTCCGTGTCTACCCGGACCGGATCGAGATCGAACCCCGCCCTGTCTCCCCCGGCACCCCCGCTGTCCAGCGCCCCTCCGAGGAGCCGGTTGCCGAGCGGAGCTTCCTGGTAAGCGGCAGCGAAGGGTTCCTGATGGAAAAGGGGCTCAACCCCGCCGGCCGCATCATTACCACCAGCCAGAACCGTCAGATCGTGGGTGAGGACGACATTGTCTACACCGATATCGGCTCTGCCCACGGGGCCAAAGAGGGTGACCGGTTTTCCATCTACAAGAAGCTCGACGCCGTGAGCCATCCCGTCTCCAACGTGATTCTCGGCGAGAAAGTGATCCCCCTCGGCACGCTGCAACTCACGGAGGTGGAGGAGAAGGTTTCCAAGGCCATCATTACCAAATCCTACCGGGAGATCGGTCCCGGCTCCATCCTCCTTCCCTATCGGGACAAGCGCCGGCAGATTTCCCTCAAGGCTGCCGACCATGACCTCTCCGGCTACATCGTCGAGACCCAGAGTGGCAACACCGCCATCGGCGAGGGAGACATCGCCTTTATCGACTTGGGGAAAAAGCAGGGGATAGAGCCGGGATACTTCCTCTATATCCTGCGTGACGTGGTCCCCGACCAGCAGTATGCGGACATCTCCGTTGAGAAGCTCCCCCCCGAGGTGGTCGGTGCCCTCGTGGTGGTGCAGTCGGGGGAGAATACCTCCACGGGGCTCGTGGTGAAAAGCATCGACACCATCTACCGGGGGGACCGGGTAGAGGCCAGGACAGACAGATAACCCTTCCTCGCGGGGGCCGGTCCGGCCGGTCCCCGCTTCTCGTTCTTGCCCATGGATCATTATCACTGGTTTGCCCTCAAATCCGTTCCCCTTGTGGGGAACGTCCTCTTCCGGCGGCTCCTGGAGCGCTTCGGCTCCCCCGAGGCGGCCTTCGGAGCGTCCGCTGTCGATCTCCGTTCCGTCAAGGGGGTGAGTCCGGCGGTGGTGGCCTCCCTCCGAAGCCATGACCCGCATCCCTTCGCCGACCGGGAGTGTGCGGCGGTCAGGCGTGCGGAGTGCCGCATCGTGACCATCCTCGATGACGAGTATCCGCCGCTCTTGCGGGAGATCACCGACCCGCCCCCCTTCCTCTATGTGCGGGGAAGCCTCGCCGGTATCGGCACCGCCGTGGCGGTGGTGGGCTCCCGCCGGGCCTCGGCCTATGGCAGGACGGTGACCGAGCGCATGGCCGAGGAGCTTGCCCGGAACGGTGTTGCCGTGATTTCCGGCCTGGCTCGCGGGGTCGACACCGCGGCCCACCGGGGAGCCCTGAAAGGGAACGGGACAACCGTCGGGGTGCTCGGGTGTGGCGTGGACGTGGTCTATCCGGCCGAGAACCGGCAGCTCTTCCGGGAGATGGCCGAACAGGGGGGGGTAGTGTCCGAGTTCCCCCTGGGGACCGCCCCCCTGGCCGAGAACTTCCCCCGCCGCAACCGGATCATCAGCGGCATCTCCCACGGGGTCCTCGTGGTGGAAGCGGCGGAGCGGAGCGGCTCCCTGGTCACAGCCCGTATCGCCCTTGACCAAGGGCGCGACGTCTACGCCATTCCCGGCAACATCACCAGTGACGGGAGCCGCGGGGCCAACCGCCTCATCCGCGAGGGGGCTAAACTCGTGGAGAGCGTGGAGGATATCCTGGAGGAACTCCCCGGGGGAAGGGTGGCCCGCAGGGGAGTGCCGGCGCCGGCACCCGACCTCCCGCCGGCCGAGGCGGCAGTCTTTGAGCTCCTGGCCCCTGAGCCGCTCCATATCGACGAGATCATTGCCAAAAGCGCGTTGACAGTGGGGGAGCTTTCGGCTATGTTGTTGCGCCTGGAACTCAAGGGGACCGTAACTCAGCTTCCCGGCAAGTATTTTTGCACAAACTGACCCGCCTGGCATGCCAGGCGTTACTTACTTTTATTGGAATTTTTTTATGCCACAACACCTCGTCATAGTCGAATCTCCGGCCAAGGCCAAGACCATCGAGAAATTTCTCGGCAAGGACTTTCGGGTCATGGCTTCCTATGGCCACGTGCGCGCCCTCCCCAGCAAACAGGGTTCTGTGGATGTAGCCAACGATTTCGAACCCAAATATGCCGTTCTCCCCGAGAGCAAGCGGCACATCGACGCCATCAAGAAGGAGCTGAAGGAGAGCGACATCCTGCTCCTGGCCACTGACCCCGACCGCGAAGGGGAGGCGATCTCCTGGCATCTCCTGGCGGCCCTCGGCATGGACAAAAAGAAAAACGCCGTGCCGGTGAAGCGGGTCGTCTTCCACGAGATCACCAAGGACGCCATCGTCCACGCCGTGGAAAACCCCCGGGACATCTCCCTGGAACTGGTGGATGCCCAGCAGGCCCGCTCCATCCTCGACTACCTGGTCGGTTTCAACCTCTCCCCCTTCCTCTGGAAGAAGATCCGCTACGGCCTCTCCGCCGGACGGGTCCAGTCCGTGGCCCTGCGGCTCATCTGCGAGCGGGAGAAAGAGATCAAGGCGTTCCAGGAGCAGGAGTACTGGACCATTGGCGCTGAACTGTCCACGGGGAAGGGGCAGAAGTTCTCCGCCAACCTGGTGGAGGCCGAGGGGAAGAAGCTCGGCAAGTTCGATATCCCCGACGGCACGGCGGCCGACCGGCTCGTGAAGGCCCTGGAGAGCGGTGCCTACACCGTCGACAAGGTGACGAAGAGCGAGCGCAAACGGACCCCGGCACCGCCGTTCACCACCTCCACCCTCCAGCAGGAGGCGGCAAGAAAGCTCGGCTTCTCGGCCAAGAAGACCATGTCCACCGCCCAGAAGCTCTACGAAGGGGTCGCCGTGGGGGACGAGGGGCTTGTCGGTCTCATCACCTACATGCGTACCGACAGCGTGGTGCTGTCTAACCAGGCCCTCCAGGAGGCCCGCGAGGTCATTACCTCCCTCTACGGGAAGGAGTATGCCCTAGCCAAGCCCCGCTTCTACAAGAACAAGGCGAAGAACGCCCAGGAGGCCCACGAGGCGGTTCGCCCGACTTCCATAGCCCGTACTCCCGCCGAGTTGAAGAAATACCTCTCCTCCGACCAGTTCAAACTTTACGATCTCATCTGGAAGCGGACCGTGGCCTGCCAGATGGCCGAGGCGCTCCTGGATCAGACCTCCGTCGATATCGGCGCCGGCGAGGGATATCGTTTCCGGGCCGCCGGTACGGTAATTCGTTTTCCCGGTTTCATGAAGCTCTACATCGAGGGAGTCGACGACCAGACCGAGGAGAAGGAAGGGACTCTGCCCCCCCTCACGGAAGGGGAACTCCTGAAGCTCCAGAAGCTCGTTCCGGAGCAGCATTTCACCCAGCCCCCACCACGGTACACCGAGGCGAGCCTCGTGAAGACCCTCGAGGAGTACGGCATCGGCCGTCCCTCCACCTACGCCTCCATCATGAACACGCTCCTGGAGCGGAAATACGCCCGCCTCGACAGTAAGCGCTTCGTCCCCGAGGATGTGGGGATGGTGGTGAACGATCTTCTCACCAATCACTTCACCCAGTACGTGGACTACAACTTCACCGCCAATCTCGAAGAGGAGCTGGACCGGGTCTCCCGGGGTGAGAAGCAGTGGAAGCCCCTCCTTCACGAGTTCTGGGGTCCCTTCAGTTCCCTCCTGAAACAGAAGGAGGGGGAGGTGAGCAAGGCGGACCTCACCACCGAGGCCACCGACGAACTCTGCCCCGACTGCGGCAAGCCCTTGGTGGTGAAGCTGGGCAAGCGTGGTAAATTCATTGCCTGCTCCGGCTACCAGGAAGGGTGCACCTATACGCGCAACATAAGCCAGGGTGAGCAGCAGGAACCGGCCGAGCCGGTATTCTCCGAGGAGAAGTGCGAAAAGTGCGGCAGCCCCATGCTCATCAAAGACGGCCGCTTCGGCAAGTACCTGGCCTGCTCCGCCTATCCAGCCTGCAAGAACATCCAGCCCCTGGTGAAGCCCAAGGGGACCGGCCACACCTGTCCCGAGTGCAAGGAAGGGGAGCTGACCGAGAAGAAATCCCGCTACGGCAAGATGTTCTACTCCTGTAACCGCTATCCCCAGTGCAAGTTCGCCCTCTGGGATCCCCCCCAACCGGGGCCGTGCCCCAAATGCGGCTTCCCGCTCCTGGTGAAAAAGGTCTACAAGCGGGAAGGGGAGTTCCTCAAGTGCCCGAAAGAGGGGTGCGACTACCGGACCGAAGGGAAGAAGTAGCCGAGAGACTGACCGGGCGGGGAGCGATCCCCGCCTTTTTAGCATGAAGCGGCAGTTTCAGTTTGAATAACACAGAGCAACTGAGCAACTGAGAAAACCCGCAAAACCTTTAACAGCTATTGCAGAGAGGTTCTCACAAGTTAAGGCAAAAAGAATTTCTTGCTCTGTTGCTCAGTTGCTCTGTGTTTCGGATGTTTTTTCACGATGAAGGAATCAATGATGCCTAACGACATGCACGAAGCCTGCGAACAGTGCCGCTTCGCCTACGCGCGGATCGATACCGAGTGCTGGGGCGAGCAGGGGGCCCGCCGGGTCATGTGCCCCATCTGCGGCTGGACCAAGTATGAGGAACACTCGTGGGGCTCCGGTACGGCCACCCTTACCAAGCGGAGCGTCAAGCGGGGCCATGGCGCCTACCGCCTGATCCCTCCCGGCGGGTTCTCGGGCTACAACGCCTTCCACGAGCCGCCAACGCCGGAGGTGGTGCGGCACATTCAGGCACTCCTGGACCGGGGCTGGAAAGGGTACCTCACCATCTGGGACGAGGAGCGGGCCAAGGCGCGGCTCGTGGCGGGGCACCCGCTGCAGCGCTACGAAATACCCGACGAGGAGGGGAACGCCCAGTGACGGATGCTATTACCATCATCGGCGGAGGGCTCGCCGGATGCGAGGCTGCCTGGCAGGCGGCGGAGCACGGGGTGCGGGTCACGCTCCACGAGATGAAGCCCCATGCCTTTTCGCCGGCACACCACCTGGCGGGGCTCGCGGAACTCGTCTGCTCCAACTCGCTCCGGGGGGAGTCCCTGGAGAATGCCGTGGGGCTCCTCAAGGAGGAGCTGAGGCGGGCCGGCTCCCTCATCATGGCGGCGGCCGACGCCACTCGCGTGCCTGCCGGCGGAGCTTTGGCGGTGGACCGGGAGCTCTTTTCCGCCTTTGTAACCGAGAGGATAGAGAACCATCCCCTTATCGACCTCATGCGGGGAGAGGTGGCGGATATTCCTTCCAAGGATATCGTGATTGTGGCTACGGGCCCCCTCACGAGCGACGGGCTGGCCGAAAGAATCAGGGCGATCACCGGACCGAACCTCTATTTCTACGATGCCATCGCGCCTATCGTGACCGCCGAATCCCTCGATATGACCAAGGTGTTCCGGGCCTCCCGTTACGGCAAGGGGGACGGCGACGACTACCTGAACTGTCCCTTGAACCAGGAAGAGTATGAGGGGTTCGTGGACGCGATCCTTGCCGCCGAGAAAGTGCCTGCCAGGGATTTTGAAAAAGTGGTACACTTCGAAGGGTGCATGCCGGTTGAAGAAATGGCCGAGCGGGGTCGTGAGACGCTCCGCTTCGGTCCCCTGAAGCCCGTGGGGCTCGCGGATCCCTGCACTGGGGAGGAGCCCCACGCGGTGGTGCAGCTCAGGGCCGAGAACCGTGAAGGGACCATGTTCAACCTGGTGGGCTTCCAGACCAAGCTCACCTATCCGGAGCAGCGGCGGATCTTCCGGATGATTCCCGGCCTGGAGAACGCCGAGTTCGTCCGGCTCGGCTCCATGCACCGCAACACCTTCATCAACGCGCCAGCCCTCCTGGCCCCCACGTTCCAGCTGAGGGGGGACGCCCGTATTCTCTTTGCCGGCCAGATCACCGGGGTCGAGGGATATGTGGAGTCGGCGGGGAGCGGTTTCCTGGCCGGCGTCAACGCTGCCCGGCTCGTCCGGGGAGAGGAGCCGGTGGTGCCGCCGCTGGCCACTGCCCTCGGCGCCCTGGTGACCCACATCACCAACGCTGACGTGAAGCACTTCCAGCCCATGAACGTCAACTACGGGCTCTTCCCTCCCCTGGAGGGGAAGGTGAAGAAGAAGGAGCGGCGGGGGAAGCTTGCGGAGCGGGCACTGGCTGAGCTGGACCGTTGGATAGGAACAGTGTAGGGGCGCTGCTTGCCGCGCCCATTTTCGATGCTGGCGCGGCAAGCAGCGCCCCTGCGAGGAACCCATGGACGACAAGGAAAAACAGGAAATATCCCTCATCGGCAGGATCCTCTCCATGGAGGCGCTTCTGATCCTCATGGGGATCGCTTCCCTTGGCTATGGCATAGCAAGAGCCCAGGTCATGAGCATCTTCTGGGGGGTGATGATTCTGGTGGGGGCAGTGGTCCTCTCCTTTGTGCGAAAGAAGGATTGGAAGAAGCACTGGGAGGAGATGGAGGGGGCGCAGCGCCGCTACGAGGCCCGGATGAAGGCCCAGGAAGAGCAGCCGAAGGAGCATGACGATGCCGGAAAACAGTAGAATCGTTCTCGCGTCGGCATCGCCCCGGCGGCTGGAGCTTCTGGCTTCGGCAGGCATTGAGTTCGACGTCTTTGCCAGCGATATCCCTGAGGAGCCCATTCCGGGCGAGGCCCCGGCCGACTTCTCAGTTCGCCTGGCAAAAGACAAGGCCGTGGCAACCGCCGCCCGGTCGGAGGGACGCTGGTTCATCGGCGCCGACACCATCGTGGTCTGCGACGGCGAGATCATGGGAAAACCCACGGACGGGGCCGATGCCGTGCGAATGCTGAAAAAGCTCTCCGGAGTCCCCCATGAGGTCATCACCGGCTATGCGATCTATGACAAGGCGCGGGACGGCATCCTCTGCAAGGCGGTGGTGACCAAGGTCTTTTTCAAGCCGTTGCGGGACGAGGAAATTACCGCCTACGTGGCCACCGGCTGCCCCATGGACAAGGCCGGCGCCTACGCCATTCAGGGTGGAGCCGCCTGTATGGTGGAGCGGATCGACGGCTCCTACACCAACGTGGTGGGGCTCCCCCTCTGTGAGGTGGTGGAGGATCTTCGTACCATGGGGGCTCTGTAAAGCGTCATGACGATTGCCTCGAACCTTATCCATCTCCAGGAACGCATCGCCGTGGCTGCTCGTCGGGCCGGCCGCGACCCGGAATCGGTGCGCCTCGTGGCGGTCTCCAAGACCAAGCCGGCCGAGGCGGTGGAGGATGCGGCCCGGGCGGGGCAGCGGCTCTTTGGCGAGAACTACGTGCAGGAGTTCACTGCCAAGGCCGGCGAAGTGCGGGAGCCGGTGGAATGGCATTTCATCGGTGCCCTCCAGAGCAACAAGGTGCGGCAGATTGCCGGCCTCGTGACCATGATCCACTCGGTGGACCGCCTCTCTCTGGCCCAGGAGATCGAGCGCCAGTGGGCAAAACTCGACACCACCTGTGACGTCCTCATCCAGGTGAACATCGCCGGCGAGGCGACCAAATCGGGCACCACCGCCGGGGAACTCCTGACCCTTGTCAGGGAGGTGGCGCTCCTTCCCCACCTGCGGGTGCGGGGGCTCATGACCATGCCTCCTTTCTTCGACGATCCCGAGGGGGCGCGTCCCTACTTCCGCGAATTGAAACGGCTTGCCGGCGTCGTCGCCGCCGCGGGCATCCCCGGCGTCGTCATGGATGAGCTCTCCATGGGGATGTCGGGGGATTTCGAGGCCGCCGTCGAGGAAGGGGCCACGCTGGTCCGCATCGGCACCTCCCTTTTCGGCGAGCGGGAATACCGCCGGTAAACCGTCTTCCCGAAATTCTGTCTGTTGCAACAATCCTTCCGGCAGCTTTCTTGCTGCAACCACTCTAAACCATTAACCCCGGAGGTCTCTCAGTTTCATGAAAGTGCGCATCATCTTTGCCGTTCTGTTCGGCATGCTTTTCCCTGCCATCGTCTCGGCAAGCCTGCCCCCCCGTGAATTCAGCGTCCCCATTCTCCTCTACCACCGCTTCGGCCCCACGGTTGCCGACAGCATGACCATCAAGACCTCCGTATTCGAGGAGCACCTGAAGTACCTCAGGGATAACGGCTACCGGGTGATCCCGCTGCGCCAGGTGGTGGATTTCTACCTGAAGAATGGGCCGGCGCCTCCGCCGAAATCGGTGGTCATCGTGGAGGATGACGCCCACAAGTCGGTCTACACCGACATGCTGCCGCTGGCCAAAAAGTACCACGTGCCGGTGACGGTCTTCATCTACCCGTCGGCCGTTTCCAATGCCAAATACGCCATGACCTGGGACCAGCTCCGGGAGCTGAAGAAGACGGGTCTTTTTGATTTCCAGTCCCACACCTTCTGGCATCCCAATTTCAGGAAGGATCGGAAAAAGCTGAAACCGGCGGAGTTCGACAAACTGGTGGAGACTCAACTGCGGAAATCGCGGGGTAGGATCGAGAAGGAGCTGGGAGTGACGGTGGACATGCTCGCCTGGCCCTTCGGCATCTACGACGACGACCTGCTGCGCCGGGCTGGTGCCCTGGGGTACCGGGCCACCTTCACCGTTGACCCGCATCCTGTCACCCAGGCCGACAGCGTGATGAAGCTCCCCCGGTTTCTGGTGAGCAACGGCGACCAGGGGAAGGCCTTTGCCCAGCTTCTGGCCGGGCGTGGGGCCAAGCGAAGTGCCGCCTACTGAGCCCCCGAAGAAGCATCCTTGTCCCGACTGCCGGTACTGCCAGTGGTGCGGGGATGACCGCTGTTCGCTCTGTCTCAGGGGGTGCAAAAAAGGGAAGAAGCTCTCCCTGGCGGAGCAGATCGAGCTTTTCGAGAAGGTGAACTCAAAAGCTTCAGCCACAGAGGGCACAGAGGACACAGAGTAACAACCGGATTCTTGCTAACGATACCCTGATCAAATACAGGATTCATCGGCGGTACGGATAGACGTCCTTATTCCTTGAAGGTTCTTCTCTGTGGCCCTCTGTGTTAAAAGTCGTTATTTTTTCCCCAACTCGGCAGAGCGGGCGGTGGCCGCGTCCACGGCCGCCATGACCGTCCCCCGGAAGGAGCCCCGTTCCAAGGCGGCTACGCCGGCGATGGTGGTGCCGCCGGGGGAGGTGACCTTTTCCTTGAGGACTCCGGGGTGGTCGCCGGTCTCCAGAAGGAGTCTCGCGGAGCCCAGGACCGTCTGGGCCGCAAGGCGGGTTGCTACGTCGCGGGGGAGGCCGTTCTTCACGCCGGCATCGGAGAGGGCCTCGATGAACATGAACACGTAGGCCGGCCCGCTCCCCGAGAGGCCGGTGACGGCATCCATGAGTTTCTCGTCCACGACGCAGGTGGTTCCCACCAGCTCGAAGATTCCCTGGGCGAAGAACAAATCGTCGTCGGTGGCGTTCTTCCCCCGGGAGAGGGCCGATGCCCCCTCCAGCACCAGGGCCGGCGTGTTCGGCATGACCCGGATCACCCGGGAAGAGTCGCCGCAGACCTCCTCGATGCCGTTGATGGATATCCCCGCCATGATGGAGATGACGAGCTTCCCGGCAAAGCCTGCTGCCCCGAGGGCCGCAGCCATGCCCCGAAATACCTGGGGCTTCACGGCAACGATCAGGGCGTCGGTCATCGCGGCCACCTCGCCGTTGTCGGCACGGGCATCAATACCGTAGGTCTCCCGCAGAAATTCCCGCCGCTCGGCCATGGGCTCCGCCACCACCAGTTCCGCCGCCGTTACCCCGCCGGCCAGAAGTCCCCTGATGATCGCCTCCGCCATGTTGCCGCCGCCGATGAACCCCACTCTGCATCCCTTCAGCATCGCCGTTCCTCCTCAAAAAAAAGTATAGTCCCTCCTACGGCATACGCCCGGAAAAGTCAAGCCGGTGATCCTTGCGGCAGGAAGCAATGGTGCCGGTTTACACTTATTTTGTGACAGTCGAAAAAATCGTTGACACTCTGTTTTTGTTGTATTATATACCACCCCTTGTGCGCACGGGTTTAAACTAAAAGTTTAGAAATGCTAAACCAGCTGCTTTACAGAAAGTTTAGAAATGCTAAACAGCGCAATTGGATAGAATGTTTAGGGTTTCTGGACCAGGAGACTAGAACGTGAAGATCGGCGAGCGGTTGAAGCGGCTCAGGATGATCAACTCCCTCACCCAGGAGGAACTGGCAAATCGGGCCGACCTGACCAAGGGATACATCTCCCAGTTGGAGAACGACGCCACATCTCCCTCCATCGCCACCCTGAAGGATATCCTCGACGTCTTCGGCGTCAGCATGCAGGAGTTCTTCAGCGATCCCATCGGCGAGGACGTGGTCTACGGCAAGGATGCCCGGGTCCAGCCCTCGGCCGACGACGCGGCCGTCACGGTGGAGCTTCTTGTCCCCGGCGCCCAGAACCGGGAGATGGACCCGGCCCTGGTGACCCTTGCCCCGGGCGAGGAGATGGACGAGCAGAATTTTCACGAGGGGGAGGAATTCGGTTTTGTCCTCCTCGGGAAGATCCAGCTCCGGTTGGATGACAAGATCTACACGGTGAAGAAGGACGAGTGCTTCTACTTCACCTCGGACAAGCGGCACACGGTGAAGAATATCGGCAAGGGGTCGGCCCGAATACTATGGGTCGTAACCCCGCCTACCTTTGATTATTAACGAAAATATCGCGTTCTCAAGAATCGTTACACGGATTTTACCTACTATATTTGTTCAAGCGGCGTCAGATTCGTGATGATAACGGCGGATGAGAGGAGAGAGGCCCGCAGGCGTAGCAGCGCTACGTCGAGGAGCCTCTCGACGAGCAGACGTCGTTAGCGCGCGAATATGGCGCCGATCAGGAGGAAACATGAGCAAGGTACTGATAATCGGAGCCGGCGGTGTCGGCCAGGTCGTTGCCCACAAGTGCGCCCAGCGCAGGGATATCTTCAGCGAGATTACCCTGGCCTCCCGCACCAAGTCCAAGTGCGACGCCATCGCCGCCCAGCTGAATAACAGCATCGCCACGGCCCAGGTGGATGCCGACAATGTCCCCGAGTTGGTGGCGCTTATAAAGAAAGAGCAACCGAAGCTCGTCATCAACGTGGCGCTGCCGTACCAGGACCTGACCATCATGGATGCCTGCCTGGAAACCGGCGTGGACTACCTGGACACCGCCAACTACGAGCCCCTGGACATCGCAAAGTTCGAGTACTCCTGGCAGTGGGCCTACCAGGACCGCTTCAAGGAAGCGGGTCTCATGGCGTTGCTGGGTTCCGGCTTCGATCCCGGCGTCACCAACGTCTATACGGCACTCGCCGCCAAGAAGTACCTGGATGAGGTGCAGGAGCTTGACATCATTGACGCCAACGCCGGGAGCCACGGCCAGCCCTTCGCCACCAACTTCAACCCGGAGATCAATATCCGCGAGGTGACCGCCACCTGCCGCCATTGGGAGAACGGCCAGTTCGTGGAATCGCCGCCCCTTTCCACCAAGCGGGTCTTCGACTTCCCCGAGGGCATCGGGCCCATGAACATCTACCGCCTCTACCACGAGGAGATGGAGTCAATCGTCAAGCATATCCCGACCATCAAGAAGGCCCAGTTCTGGATGACCTTCTCCGACAACTACCTGAAGCACCTGGAAGTGCTCCAGAACGTTGGGATGACCCGCATCGACGAGGTGGAGTTCCAGGGGCAGAAGATCGTCCCGATCCAGTTCCTGAAAGCTCTCCTTCCCGATCCCGGCTCCCTCGGTCCCCTCACCAAGGGGAAGACCTGCATCGGCGTCATCGCCCGGGGCCTCAAGGACGGCAAGCGCAAGCAGGTATACATCTACAATATCTGTGACCACGAGGCCTGCTACAGGGAGGTCCAGTCCCAGGCCATCAGCTACACTACCGGCGTTCCGGCGGTTGTGGGTGCCATCATGATGCTCACCGGCAAGTGGCATGCTCCGGGGGTCTGGAACATGGAGCAGTTCGATCCGGAGGCCTTCCTCGAAGTTCTCGGACCCATGGGGCTACCGGAGGTGGTTGTGGAAGGCGAGTGGCCGGAGCTGTAGAAACGCCATATTTGTGCCCTGACGGTGCCGATTCCTGCGGAGGCTCCTCGACGTAGCGCTGCTACGCCTACGGGCCTTCCTCGTCGCCGTCACCGTCATCATCGCAAATCTGACGTTTCTTGGGAAAGGGTTGAGGTGAAGTCATGGCAGAGCGTGAACCCGTTACGCCATTTGATGATGCGATTATTAGTTTCATGGCCCGGCATGGGGCCGAGCGGGTTGGGGTCTTCGGTTCCTATGCTCGGGGAGAGGCGCGGCCGGACAGTGACCTCGACCTGATGGTCTGGTTTTCGGACCCGAAAAGCCTCCTCGGCATGATTCGTCTTGAACGGGAACTGTCTGAACTGGTCGGTGTAAAGATTGACCTGCTGACCGAGGGAGCCATCAGCCCGTACCTCATAGATCGCATCAAACGGGAACTCAAGGTGATTTACCAATGATTCGCGACGATGCTGTCTATCTTGCACATATACTTGATGCCCTGCGGCAGATTGTCGAATACACGCGGGGGATGGATTACGAGCGCTTCCGGACAACTCGAATGGTACAGGATGCCGTAATCCGGCAGTTTGAAGTGGTCGGTGAGGCCACCAAGAACCTGTCGGCCGATTTCCGGGAGTGCCACGAAACTATCCCGTGGAAAGATCTTGCGGGTTTTCGCGATAAGCTGATCCATCAGTATTTTGGCGTTGATCTGGCAACCGTCTGGCGTTCCGTCGCAGACGACGTGCCGCTGCTCATTGATAGTCTGGCTGGAATTACCATAGAGGAGAGAGGGTTCTGACCGGTATCGACATCGAAAAAATCCTGAAGCTGGCCCCATCCCCCGCCTACGTGGTGGATTTGGGGCGGCTGCGCCACAATCTGGCTATCCTCGATGATGTCCAGCGGCGCAGCGGCGCCAAGATCCTCATGGCGCTCAAGGCGTTTGCCATGTGGAGTGTCTTCCCCATCATCCGGGAGACGCTACAGGGGGTCTGTGCCAGCTCGCCGTGGGAGGCCCGCCTGGGTCGGGAGGAGTTTGGACGGGAGGTCCACAGCTTTGCCGCCGCCTTCAAGGAGAGCGACGTGGTGGAGCTGCTTGCCGTCTCCAACCATCTGGTATTCAACTCCTTCAACCAGCTGGAGCGGTTCCGGCCCCTGTGGGAGAAGGAACGGGGGCGGGTGTCGGTGGGGTTGCGGGTGAACCCCGAGCATTCCGAGGGGCATACCCCCATCTACGACCCTTGCGCGCCCAAGTCGCGGCTTGGCATCCCCCGCGCTGAATTCGAGGGGAAGTCGCTTGCCGGAGTCGAGGGGCTCCACTTCCACACCCTCTGCGAGCAGCTCTTCGAGCCCCTGGAGCGGACCGCGAAGGTCTTCGAGGAGAAATTTGGCCCGCTGCTCCACGGTATGAAGTGGCTGAACCTCGGCGGCGGGCATCACATCACCCGCGCGGGGTACGACATCGACGCCCTGGTGGAGCTGGTCAAATACTTCAAGGGGAAGTACGGCGTTGAGGTCTACCTGGAGCCGGGGGAGGCCATCGCCATCGGCACCGGCATTCTCGTGGGGGAGGTGCTGGACGTGGTGCGCAACGAGATGGACATCGCCATCCTCGACGTCTCCGCCACCTGCCACATGCCCGACGTGCTGGAGATGCCCTATCGCCCCGGCATTACCGGCGGCTTCGACCCCGGCGAGAAGGCCCACACCTACCGGCTTGCCGGGCCGTCGTGCCTGGCCGGGGACGTCATCGGTGACTGGTCCTTTGACAAGCCCCTGAAGCCGGGGGACCGGCTCGTGTTCGAGGACATGTCCCACTACACCATGGTGAAGACCACCACCTTTAACGGAATCCAGCATCCGGCCATCTGTACCTTTGAGCCGGAAACTGGAGAACTCAAGGTGGTGCGGCGTTTCGGGTACGAGGATTTCAAGAGTAGGTTGTCTTAAAGGGGCGATATCTTCCGACCATCTCGACGCCGTCCTCGTAAGCCTCGTTGTGCGGCGTAGCGCTGCTACGCCTCCGCCGGGCTTCCTGCGGGTGCGCCGATCTGGCCGAAATCTCTCGCCCCGGTGGTAATTAGAACACAAAATTGCATATTCATACAGCGGCGTCAGATTTGCGATGATTCCGTTGGCGGAGAGGAGGAAGGCCCGCAGGCGTAGCAGCGCTACGTCGAGGAGCCTGACGACGAGCCGACGGCGGAAGGGCGCAAATATGGCGCCGCCAGGAGACCACTATGGAACGCTGGTCGATCAACGACTCCGCAAAGATTTACAACCTCCCCAACTGGGGTGCCGACCTCTTCTCCATCAACAAGAAGGGGAACGTCTGCGTCCACCCATCTCCCACGTCGAAGCATTCCATCGACCTGCGGGCGCTCGTGGACGACCTCATCAAGCGCAAGATCAAGCCCCCGATCCTGCTTCGGTTCATGGATGTCCTCCAGGGGCGGATCGCCGCCATTAACCGCGCCTTCAAGTACGCCATCGACGAGAACGACTACCCGTCCACGTACCAGACTTTCTACCCCATCAAGGTGAACCAGCAGCGGCAGGTGGTGGAGGCTATCGCCAAGTTCGGCAAGCGCTACAACATCGGCATCGAGGTGGGCTCCAAGCCGGAGCTGGTGATCGGCATCTCCTTCGCTACGGGGAACGGCATCCCGATCATATGCAACGGCTACAAGGACAAGGAGTACATCGAGACGGTCCTCTACGCCACCAAGATCGGCTACGACATCACCATCGTCGTGGAGAAGATGTTCGAGCTGGAGAAGATCATCGCCCTCTCCAAAAAGACCGGCATCAAGCCCAAGCTCGGCATCCGGGTGAAGCTCTCCTCCAAGGGGACCGGCAAATGGGCCACCTCCGGTGGCGAGGACGCCAAGTTCGGCCTCCGGATGTCTGAGATCATCGCTGCTATCGGCCTCCTCGAACAGAACGAACTCCTTGATAGCGTGAAACTGATCCATTTCCACATCGGGAGCCAGATCACCAAGATTGACAAGATCAAAAGCGCCCTCATCGAAGGGACCCGGGTCTACGCCGAGATGCGCAAGCTCGGCGTCGGCATCGAGTACGTTGACATCGGCGGCGGCCTCGGGGTCGACTACGATGGCTCCAAGTCCAGTTACTTCTCCAGCGTCAACTACTCCATCGAGGAGTACGCCAACGACGTCATCTACCAGATCAAGAACATCTGCGAAGACGCCGGCGTCGAATGTCCCAACATCATCTCCGAATCGGGTCGGGCCACGGCGGCCCACTATTCGGTGCTGGTGACGAACCTCCTCAACACCAATACCCAGAACCTGATGCCGGACTTTGAGGAAACCCTCAACGGCGCTGAGAAGCTGGCCCCTACGGTCAAGAAGCTGGTGGATATCTACAAGAGCATCGACCGCTACTCCCTGCGGGAGGACTACCACGATACGGTTCAGCTCATCCAGGAGGCTGTGAGTCTTTTCAGTCTGGGGTACCTGACCCTTGCCGAACGGGCCATGGCCGAGTGGCTCCACGCCAAGATTCTCCGCAAGATCAACGGCATCGTGGAGAAGATTAAACCGATTCCCGAGGAGCTTCAGAACTTCCAGCTGAGCCTGCGGCAGACCTACTTTGCCAATTTCTCGCTGTTCCAGTCGATTCCCGACTCCTGGGCCATTGACCAGCTCTTCCCCATCGTGCCGATTCAGCGGCTCAACCAGAAGCCCGACGTCATGGCTTCCATCGCCGACATAACCTGCGACTCCGACGGCGAGATTACCAGCTTCGTCGGCGAGAACGGGCGGACGAAGTATCTGCCGCTCCACAAGATTCGCAAGGACGAGGACTACTTCGTGGGCTTCTTCCTCATCGGCGCCTACCAGGAGATCCTGGGGGACATGCACAACCTCTTCGGCGACACCAATGCGGTGCATGTCACCTTCAACAAAAAGACCGGCTATAAGATCGACACGGTCATCAACGGCGACGCCACCTGGGAGAGCCTGAAATACGTCCAGTACAAGGGGCCGGAGATCCTCAAACACGTCCGCGACACCATGGAGAAGGATGTGGCCCTGCGCAAGGTCTCCATCGAGGAGAGCAGCCACTTCCTGGAACTGCTGGACCGGACCCTCCTGGGGTATACGTACCTGGGGGAATGATATCCCGGTGAACAAGCGGATTATGGGAAGGGAAGATGCCCCTGATGCTCCGGGTTCGGATTGTCAGGGGCTTTTTGTTTCCGAAAACTCGTCCCCAGTGGCGGCAAAAGTGGTATTTGTACGGTACACTGTCTAATTAGAGATGTATTGGCATTCACATGGGGGGGACTTGTGGAAAATCTCACCGTAACAGGTCTCGTGCGCCTCATCGGAGCCGGGGCCACCATGATCTACGTGGTGACCGACAACGAACGGCGCACCGAGCATATTGCCACCCAGACGGCGGCCCGGCTCAAGGGGGCCGGCTATCCCTACGTCTGGACCTGCACCGAGGGCTTCAGCCGCGACGGCGCCGTGGTGGAGGGGATCGACGACCCGGTGGCGGCCGTCGGTTTCGCCCTGGCCCAGCCGGGCCCGCTCCTCTTCCTCTTCAAGGACCTTCCCTGGTTCTGGGGGGACAACCCCTATCTCATCCGGGCGCTCAAGGATTTCGCCATGAGGGCCAAGGCGAAGGCAATCGTGGTCCTCGGCCAACAGGAGGGGATTCCGGCGGCGCTTCGCGAGGAGTTTGTCATCCTCCAGCAGGGGCTGCCGGCCATGGAGGAGATCAAGGCCTTCTTCGAGCAGGCGAGGGCGCGGGACCCCCAGTTGGCCCAGGCGTGCCAGGAGCGGCCCGGCCTTCTGGACGATCTGGTGGTGGCGGCCCAGGGGCTCGACCTTCTGGATGTGGAGCGGGGAATGCGGGGAGCCCGTGCCGCCGGGGAGGCGGGGGGCGAGGGGCTGGTCCGCTCCATTTTCGAGACCAAGCGGGCCATCATCCGCACGGGCGGCATCATGGAGTTCGTGGTGAACGACGTCACCCCCGACCAGGTGGGGGGGATGGAGAACCTGAAACAGTGGATGGCCCGGCGGGAGCAGGCCTTCGGCCTGGAGGGTATCTCCTCGGGGGCGAACCTCCCCAAGGGGGTGCTGATGATGGGGATTGCCGGGTGTGGGAAGTCGCTCTTCGTGAAGGCCATTGCGGCCACGTGGCGGCTGCCGCTCATCCGGCTCGACATGGCTGCGGTCTACGACGGGAGCTACGGCACGCCGGAATCGAGTCTCCGCAAGGCCTTCAGGACCGCCGAGGCGGTGGCCCCCTGCGTCCTCTGGATCGACGAGATTGAGGCGGGGATCTCCACCCAGGGGTTCAAGGCGGAAGGGGGGCCGGCCTCCCGCATTCTCGGCTCCTTCCTCACCTGGATGCAGGAGAAGCGGGCCCCGGTCTTCGTGGCCGCCACCGCCAACGCCATCGAGATGCTCCCGGCCGAGATCATCCGCAAGGGGCGCTTTGACGAGATCTTCTACATCGGGCTCCCCGAAACGAAGGGGCGGGAGGAGATCTTCCGCATTCACCTGACGCGCCGGAAGGTTGACCTGAGCGCCTTCGACGTGCCGCTCCTGGCCGGCTCCACCAAGGGGTTCTCCGGGGCTGAGATCGAGCAGGCGGTGCAGGCGGCCGCCTTCGAGGCCCTCACCGCAAAACGCCCCATGACCCAGCAGGACCTCATGGCCGCCATCAGCCGCACGGTTCCCCTCTCCGTCACCATGGCGGAGCAGATCAAGAAGATCGAAGCCTGGGCCTTCAAACGGGCGGTTCCGGCGTAAAGGCCGGGACCGGGGACTAAAAGACAGGGATCAGGGACCAGGGACCGGCAAAACCCTATCTTGCCGGTCTTTGCATTTTCGCCTTTCCCGGTCCCTGGTCCCCGATCCCCGGTCCCGGCTTTTTCGAGGTTTTGAATGTTTAGAGGCGTCTCCGGGAATGTCCTGATTTTCGGGCTCGTAAGCTTTCTCACCGATGTGTCGAGCGAGATGATCTATCCGCTCCTCCCCCTCTTCATTACGACGGTCCTCGGGGCGGGGCCGGCGTTTCTCGGGCTCATCGAGGGGGTGGCCGAGTCGACGGCGGCGTTCCTGAAGCTGGGGTCGGGGATCCTCTCCGACCGGGTCCGGAGCCGCAAGGGGCTGGTGCTCGGCGGGTACGCCCTGTCGAGCCTCGCCCGTCCCCTGGTGGCGGCCGCCACGGCTCCATCGGCGATCCTCGCCATCCGTTTCGCCGACCGGGTGGGGAAGGGGATACGCACCTCGCCCCGCGACGCGCTCATTGCCGATTCCACCGATCCCGCCTTCCGGGGCAAGGCCTTCGGTTTTCACCGGGCCATGGACCACGCCGGAGCCCTTGTCGGTCCCCTCATCGCCACGCTTCTCCTCGCCTGGTTCGTGAAGGACCTGCGGACCGTTTTCTGGCTCGCGGCCATTCCGGGGCTCCTGGCCGTTGTCCTCATCATCTGGAAGGTGCGGGAGACGGCACGGGTCCGCACCGGCGACGGCACCTTTCTCCGCATCGTCCCCCATGGCGATCTCCGGCGGTTTCTCCTGATTCTTTTTCTCTTCACCCTGGGGAACTCCTCCGACGCCTTCCTCCTCCTGCGGGCCGGCGAACTGGGGGTTGCTCCGGCCCGCATTCCCCTCCTCTGGGCCTTCTTCCATCTCGTCAAAATGGCCGGGTCCACTCCCTTCGGCGCCCTGTCGGACCGGATCGGGCGCCGCGGCGTGATCGTCGTGGGGTGGGGGGTCTATGCCCTTTCCTACGGGGGATTCGCCCTGGCCGAAACCGAGGTGGCCTGCTGGCTTCTCTTCGCCTTCTACGGGCTCTTTTACGCCATGACCGAAGGTGCCGAGAAGGCGCTCCTGGTCGACATCGCCCCACCCCGGGAGCGGGGGAGCGCCTTTGGCTGGTACAACTTTGCCGTGGGGGCGGGGGCGCTTCCGGCAAGCCTTCTGTTCGGCGCCGTCTGGGAAAAGGCGGGGAGGGAGGCTGCCTTCGGCTTCGGGGCGGCGTTGGCGGCCCTTGCGGCCGTGCTGCTCCTCTCCCTCGTGCGGGTTCGGCGCGGGAACGAATGAAAGGGCGCGGCTTGACAACGCAAAGCTTGCCTTTATCATTCTTCATGACGTTTGTTTCAGGTAAGCTCGAGGAATCGGAAGGGATTTTCAATGAACAGATCATTGGGAATATGGGCGCTGACGGCAGCACTGACCATTATGGCCCCTGTGGCAACTACAGGTTCTCCGGCATATGCCGCCGACGACCAGTGGGTGCTCATCGACGAGGACCCCTCCACCTCCCGCTACTATTACGACACCACCTCCATCGTCCAGGATGATGAAGACCGTGTCGCCGTCCGGACCAAAGCGGTCTACACCGCAGAGGGAAAGGCCGACGCCCTTGACACCATCGGTCATCCCAAGGGGTTCGAGGACCTGGCCGACACGAATTTCTACTACACGATCAACTGCTCCGGCGACATGAGCCGGCTGGAGAAGGTTGTCCACCGGGACAGCACGGGGAGGACTATCAAGGAATACCTCCTTGCCGGCAAGACTCCCTGGGAGCAGATCGAAGCGGACACGCGGATGAGCCTTCTGCGGGATGCCGTCTGCAACTGAGGTTTACAGTTGCTATTCAATGTTCGCTTCGTCCGGAGCGACGGATATGTGTGGGAGACAGGTTAGGTATTCAATTGCTGTTTCTATGACGTATTCATGTTCCTTCCAGGCTGTATTTGACCTTCCTTAAAGATTTTTCTCCCTCTGCTGCAATTACCGTTCTGTTGTCAAACCGCTGTCCTTTACCTGTCGAGGGGTTCCGGGCGCCGGCGCGCGTCTTATCGTATTGCCCATCAAGGTACCGGCTACAATCGGAGAGCGGACCCCGGAACAGAGGAGGTGAGAGAGATGACCCGGGGGGGCGCACAAGGTGATGTTGCTGATTTTGTGAGAAAGGAGGTCCACTGAATGGGAATCAAATGGTTTACCCACATTCTCCTGCTTGCGGGTGTCGTCAGTGCTTCAACCGGTTTTGCGGCCCAGATCAACGGCAGGAGCTCAACGCAACTGATCTGGTTCAACGATTACTACTCCGGGCGCCAGGTGGAGCTGGTGGAGTATCTGCGGCTTGCCGTCACTAAGCTCGACGAGGCCGGCAAGTTCTCCCTTTACGGTTACGGCCGCGGTTCGCAGGATCTGAACAACGGCGACGGACTGAACGGCAGGCTCTACTATCTCTATGCCGACTACCGGGGGCTGTTCGACAAGGTCGACTTTAGGCTCGGCCGGCAGTTCGTGAACAATTCCGCCGGGACCGCCCTTGTCGACGGCGGTCAGTTCGACCTGAGAAACATCGGCCCCATCGGATTCAACGTATTCGGCGGCCGCGACGTCGTTTTCGGAATCAACGGCGAGGCGGGGCACAGCGGAAACTACGCCATGGGGCTGTCGGCGTACCTTTCCGGATTCAGGAATACCGACCTGGACGTGAGCTGGTTCCGCAAGTGGGATGACGGCGACGTCTCCCGCGACATCCTCGGCGCCTCGTTCAAACAATACCTTTTCAACCGCCTGAAGCTCTACGGCAACGCCCGGTACGATGTGACGGCAGAGGTTTTCAACGAAGTGCTGGGAGGGGTCAAGTATTTCCCGATGGCCAACCTCATCCTTACCGGTGAATGGTATCAGAGCTACCCCACCTTCGATACCACCTCGATCTACTCGGTTTTCGCCGTTAACCGCTACCAGGAGGGGGTCTTCCGGGTCGACTACACGATCAACAATATGATCGCCGTCAACGCCGGGTACAGCCGTCAGGACTATGGCGACGATGGTGTTGCCAATGTGTACGAGTTGGGGTGCAGGCTCCATCCGGTCAGCTCCGTGGAGATCGGACTCGCCTACGATAAGCGCAATGGCTATGGCGGCAAGCTCGATGGTGGCCAACTCGATGTGGCCTGGGACGTCACGAAGGGGCTCCAGCTCAGCGGCGGCCTCACCTATGACGTCTACAAACGCGACTTCTATCTTGACGGGAGCAGCCGTGAAACCGCCCAGAAATACTGGCTGGGGTGCAAGTACAAGCTTGCCAGGAATCTGCAGGCGTCCCTGCGAGTGGAAGACGCCATTACCGCGCGGGACGAAAGCGATGTCAACGGCCGCTTCGTCCTGGACTACGATTTCTAGAAAGGGGGGATACCTGTGAGAAAATGGCTGATGTTCACTATGCTGCTGGCCATGGCGGCACTTTACTCACGGCAGGCTACAGCCGAACGCAAGGAAAACCACAAGGATTACGCCTCGTCGTCCCTTGCAGAGTGCAGCAGTTGCCACAAGGGCGAAGGGGTAGCCCCCAACCACGATTCAGACTGGGTGCGGGGACACCGCCTTGTGGCGCAGAAGCCGGGGAGGAACTGCAACGACTGTCATGATCAGGCATTCTGCCTTGATTGCCACACCGGTGGCGGTATCGACACCTCACCGTCCAACCAGACCTTCCGGCGCGACTACAAGCCGAAGAGCCATCGCAGCGATTTCATAGAGATCCACCCCATCAAGGCGATGGATAATCCCCAGAGCTGCACCCGCTGCCACTCCGAGCAGAAATTCTGCATCGAGTGCCATGAGCGGTTCCGGTCGAACGACCTTCAGTTCCAGTCCCATCGCCGCCAATTCAGCGCCATTCAGCTCTCGAACGTCGGGCCCAAGCACGAAGGCTTCTCGGCGACCCAGTGCCAAAGCTGCCATCCGGGCGGCATGCTCCCGACCCACAAATGGTCGGCCGACCATGCCGTGGAGGCGCGTCGCAACCTTCAGGCCTGCCAGACATGCCACAACGAAGGGGATGTCTGCATGAAGTGCCACAGCGCCCGCACTGGTCTCAAGGTGAGCCCCCATCCGCGCAATTGGGATTCGGTCAAGGGGAACTACCGGGACAAGAGCAACGGCAGAAGCTGCGTCAAGTGCCATGACCATTTTTAGCCCCCAGTGAAAGGAGAGTAGCGTATGTACGGTAACTCAGTACGGAAACTGCTGCTGGGCGTCTGCCTCCTTACCGCGGCCACCATGCTGTACGGCTGCGGCAGCAGCAAGAAAGAAGGCGCCGGAGCGGGTACCGCCCAGGCAACGGCCACCGGAAACATCCAGTCAAGTGTCCAGAGCGTGAACACCAGCGGCCCACTGCCGGTGGTCACCTTTACCCTTTTTGACGAAAACGGGAATCCGCTCGATCCGACCTCGCTGCCCACCAACAGCGTCCGCTTCACCATGGCGCAGCTCGGTGCTGACGGCTACTACAAAAACTACATCCCCACCACCACGGCGACGCAGCCGGGGTACGATTCCGGCGGGACTTTCGCCACCGTGAGCCCGGGAATCTATACCTACACCTTCAAGACCGACATCAAGGACCCCACCAAGACCCTGGGGAACCTGGCGTTCGATTCGACGCTGACCCACACCGTTGCCGCCCAGATTACCCGGACCGTGACCTCCGTCAGCGGCACGTCGTTCCAGCAGGCGACCAATCCCTACCTGAACTTCAGGCCCGACGGCGGTGCCGTGACTGCCACCCGGGAAGTTGTCTCCATCTCGGCCTGCAACGAGTGCCACGGCAGCCTCGGCCTCCACGGCGGCGGGCGGCGCGATATCGCCCTCTGCATCGTCTGCCACTATCCGGGGGTAATCGATCCGCAGACCGGCAACTCCGTCGACATGAAGGTGCTGATCCACAAGATCCACATGGGAGAAAAGCTCCCGAGCGTGGCCAAGGGCGTCGGCTATGCGATCATCGGCTTCGGCAACTCCTTCAACAGCTACTCCACGGTCGGCTATCCGTTCATCTCAGGGGACTCCCGGATTACCGGCACGCCGATCGAATGCACCAAGTGCCACAAGCAGGGTACTGACTTGGTTGGCCGTACCTTCGGCAAGGATGTGGACAAGTGGAAGGGTGCCCCGAAGATCGCCAACTGCACCACCTGCCACGACACCACCACCTTTGACGGAAGTGCCACGCTCACGGTGAACAATCCCCGTTCGGGCGACACCGCCCCCAACCCCGTCACCATCACATCAGCACCGCACTCCGGTGGTAATGCCACCGATGCAGTCTGTGCCGGCTGTCACATCGATTCCACGCCGACCGATCAGTACACGCTCTCGGTTGTCGGGGCCCATACTATCCTGGAGAAGGCCCCATCCTACTATACCGGCATCAACTTCCAGATCATCAACGTTGCCAACGCCACTGCCGGAAACGCGCCGACGGTTACCTTCAAGATCACCAAGGATGACGGCACCGCCATCTCTCCAGCAGCTCCGTCGAGCTTCAGCCTCAAGTTCGGCTACTTCACCCAGCTCGACTATCTGAACAACGGCCTTGCCAACTACGGACAACCCCTCAGCCAGGCCACGACAGCCGCCACGGCCAACGGCGACGGCAGCTACACCATCGCCTTTGCCACCCCGATTCCGGTGGCCCTCACCGCGGGGGTCGGGGTGATCGGCCTTGAAGGGCGTATCCCCTACACGACTCCAAAGGGGACCTATAACGTCGGCGGCACTGCGGTCCAATGGTATTTCAACCTTGCCAACGGTGCCCGGATAACAGATCAGTCCCTCCAGCGCCGGAAAGTGGTCTCGGTTGAGAAGTGCAACGCCTGCCACAGCCGCTTGTCGCTCCATGGCGCCAACCGGGTGAACAGCATCGAAGAGTGCGTCATCTGCCATAACCCCAACGCCACCGACAAAGGGAGACGGGTCGGCGGACCGTTCCTTGACGGACTTGCCGAGCGGACTATCAACCTCAAGGATATGATTCACTCGATCCATACCGGCGAAGAGCTCAGTGTCAAGCCGTACGTCGTCTACGGTTTCGGCAATACGCCCAACGTCTTCTCGCACGTCCGCTATCCGAATGATCGGCGCATCTGCACTGCCTGCCACCTCGACGGAACCTTCGGCCTGCCGCTGCCGGCCAACGCCCTCGGGACCACCACCGCCACCGGCGCGATCGCCAACGACAACAGCGACGACACCAAGCTTCGGCCGATCACCGCGACATGCACGTCGTGCCACGATGGCGCCGGCACCGCAACCCATATTGCGGACAAGGTTGTCGGCGGTGCCGAAACCTGCGTCCAGTGCCACCGTACCGGACTGCTTGTAGGGCCGGACTTTGCCCACACTCCTGTACGGTAGTGTCCACGCCCACCTGAAGTAGTAAAAAAAGCCCCGGAGCAATCCGGGGTTTTTTTTGCCCGCCAAAGCCCCATATCTCCCCTCGCAGGCTTGTCAGGGTTGAAGACCAATTTTTGTCAGGCACTGTCAAAAAATATAATGTATTTATACATTTGACTTCTTTGATATAGGGTTATTGCAATAAAACTATAAAGTTCTAGTGACGAACGTTTCTGACCTATTCACTTTGGCCAAAGTGGTGGGCAGGCATTTAGTATTATTATCGTTTTAGTGTTGTTTCCCCTCCGTCCCTTTTTGACCATTCTTGAGCGCAACCTCTCCTTGCCGAACAATCGTTTAAATTCTCATTCTGTCTGTGTGAACGTGGCGTCGTTTTTGCTTAATTAAAAATTGAGTGCCGGCGAGCGGCTCATTTTTTTGCCTGCTCAGGTAAGTAAGCGCCTGCAACGCAAGGCGGTTTCATTCACGTTGAATTGATTCATGAGGGCGAACACCGGAACGAAGGAGGTGAGAGAGGCCGAGTTCGCAAATTGTGACGTTGCTGATTTTGAGAGAAAGGAGGTCCACTGAATGGGAATCAAAGGGTTTACCCGCCTGCTCCTGCTTGCCGGCGTCCTCAGCGCATCGAGCGGTCTTGCGGCCGAGATCCACGGCAGAAGCTCGACTCAACTCTCCTGGTTCAACAACTATTATAACGACAAGAAACAGGTTGAGCTTGGTGAGTACCTGCGCCTGTCGGTCACGAACCTCGACAAAGAGGGAAAGGCCTCGATCTACGGTTACGGTAGGATCACTCAGGACCTGAACAACGGCGAAGGATTCAACAGCAGGCTCTACTACCTCTATGGCGAGTATCGCGATCTGTACGACAAGGTCGACATCCGGCTGGGACGGCAGTTTATCAACCAGGCAGCGGGATCGGCCATTATCGACGGCGGCCAGATCGATCTCAAAAATGTCGGTCCCGTCGCATTGTCCGTGTACGGCGGCCGCAACGTCATCTTCGGCCTGGACAACGAGTCCGGTCACGGCGGCGATCTCGCCTTTGGCGCCGCTGCCTACCTGCAAGGGTTCAAGAATACCGATCTCGAGGTGAGCTGGCTCCGGAAGTGGGACCAGTGGGACATCGCCCGCGACACCCTCGGGGCGAGCTTCAAGCAGTACCTGTTCAACAGTGTCCGGCTGTACGGCAACACGCGATTCGACCTTGTTTCGGAGACATTCAACGAAGTGCTTGCAGGGGTGAAGTACTATCCGCTCAGCAACCTGGTCTTCACCGGTGAGTGGTATCAGAGCTATCCGACCTTCGACACCACGTCGATCTATTCGGTTTTCGCCGTTGACCGCTACCAGGAGGCGGTTTTCCGCGCCGACTACACCTTCAATGACATGATATCCGTCAACGGCGGGTACACCTCCCAGTGGTTCGGGGAAGGCGGGCGCGGTCACATCTATCATCTCGGGACCGGCGTGCGGCCCTTCGAGCCGCTGCTGATCAATGTCGAGTTTGACAACAATCAGGGTTACAACGGCAAGACCAACGGCGTTCTGGTCGATGCATTCTATGATGTAACAAAGAGCCTTCAGGTAGCCGGCGGCCTCGGCTATGACGTCTACAAGCGCGATGTCATGAACAACGATGAGATCGCCCGGACCTACTGGCTCGGCGGCAAGTACAAACTGGCCAAGAGCATGACCGCCTCGCTGCGCGTGGAAAACAACGTGAATGCCAAGTACGAGAACGACACGCAAGGACGCTTCGTCTTTGACTACGATTTCTAGAAAGGGGGAGAATCCGTGAAGAAATGGTTAATCGCACTACTGCTCCTCGCGGCGTCGACCTTCTCAGTTCAAATGGCGCTGGCTGACAAGATGTCGCACAAGGAGTACGCTTCGACCCCCATCGCCGACTGCAATTCGTGCCACAAGGGAGAGGGGGTTGCCCCGAACCATGACACGGACTGGCTCCGTGGGCACCGGGTTCTTGCCGGCAAGGCGGGAAGCAACTGCTACCAGTGCCACACCCAGCAGTTCTGCCTCGACTGCCACAAAGGGGGCGGGATAGATGCCAAGCTGTCGACCCGCAACTATCAGCGTGACTATGTACCCAAGAGCCACCGGACGGATTTCATCAGCATCCACCCGATCAAGGCCCTGGATAATCCCCAGAGCTGCAACCGTTGCCACGAACCGTCCTACTGCAACGAGTGCCACAGCCGGTTCCCGAAGGGGTCTCTACGGATCAAGTCGCACCTGAGGAGCGGCACCACTCAGACCTGGTTCTGGAACAGCGAGCACGCCACCGAGGCCCGCAGGAATCTCCAGTCATGCCAGACCTGTCATCCCGATGGCGACGTCTGCCTTACCTGTCATGCAACTAAGAATAAAATAATTAACGGTCAGCCGGCTTCCGGCATCAACCCCCATCCCAGAAACTTCAAGGGAGGCAACATAATTGATCGCAGCGACCGGTCCTGCCGGAAGTGCCACACCCTCTAACACCACTAAACCGTAAAAGGAGGAAAGCAACATGAATTTGCGTAATCAATTCACACTTCTGCTGGGCGCCACCGCACTGCTTGCCCTTGCTGGATGCGGCAGCGGCAATCGTGAAAGCGCCATCGACCAGCAGACCGCGTCGTATCAGGCGTCGGCCGGGTGTATCAGCTGTCACGACAACACTAATTACAGATCACCAGTTACCGGCGCCATTATCGCTGAGGAGTGGAAAGCCTCTGCTCACAATACCCGGAACGGCGCCAGTTGCCCCGATTGCCACACAACCAACGGTCACCCGTCAGGTGGCGCGCTCGCCAATATCCCGGGTGATGTTGTCTGTCTCAACTGTCACACCGCCACCAGCATGAGGACTTACAACGCTCACTTCGTCGGCGGCGCCACTTACGATGCCACCAAGGCTGCCTACGTGGCCCCCTATGACGCCAACTCCTGCCGGGTATGTCACAACCCCCACGACACTACCACGCTTCTTGCCGTTAACCAGCAGTGGGCGGCATCCGGCCATGGCGACGTCACCAAGGAACCGTGGATGCATTACAAGTGGAGACAACCCTCCCAAGTAGATTTAGGATGTGCACGTTGCCACACCGCCGGCGGTTCCCGTGACTATTTCCAGAATAACTACACCTATAGCGCTGCCAACATTAAGGCGATCTTCGGCAAATACACCACCGGCCGTGAGGCTCTTGGCTGCAAAGGATGCCATAATGATTACAGCTGGACCAGAATTGCTCCCACTACTGCGTTTGCGACACCGTACTCCCCGTCGCTGGGTGCCTCGGCCAGCTTCCCGAGCGGGACGACCATCGGCGATACCCAGCTCTGCATCCCCTGCCATGCGGGTCTGAGCGGCGGTAACGCAGTGGAAACCACAACCGCAGATCTGACAGCTACCAAATTCTCCGACTTCAACTCCCACTATATGGCTGCCGCCGGCATGATGTACGTGAAGGCCGGCTTCACCGGCTTCACCTCCGCCAGTGCGGTGCTGGGCAGCAGCACCTATGGTAAATCATTGACGTCCACCGATGATAGTGGCGCCATTGGAAGCTCCCACCGCACTCTGGGAACTAGTGCAATGGCAACCTACAGGACTGTGGCTGCAAGGGATCTTACGAGCGGCGGACCTTGCGTAACCTGTCATATGAAGGGCGGGCACAGCCTGGGAATCAATGCGGCCACCTTCGATCGCGTTTGCGTGAAGTGTCACACGAAGGAAGGCACCACGACTCTTACGTCGGCCAACTTCAAGTCCGTGTTTATCGACCCGCAGGCGGAAGTCTTTGAAAATGCTCTGAATGTGGCAGTGAACATTCTGAAAAACAAGTACGGTGTTGGGTACAACGCGACGGCCTATCCCTACTTCTTCGATCTGACCCTGGATTCGACCGGCAAGACCGCCCTGAAGGACTGGACCCGTGGCGGCACTGTCAACGCGAAGAAGCTGCTCGGCGCATGCTTCAATATCAACCTCCTGAAGCGTGAGCCTGCTGCCTATGCCCATGCCCGTACCTATACCCGTCGGCTCATCTATGACACCATCGACTTCCTTGATGACGGTGCGATGAACTGGTCTGCTGGCGCCACGGCCATGGCCCAAAACGGCACGCTTTACGGCAAAGGTTCTGCGGCATACACCGATGGCACCCTCACTACCTTGGCCCCCGGCACCACCGAAAGCATGGTTTACCTGATCGGCTGGGACCGGGGAACGGGTGCTTGGAACACACCACTAGAACGTCCTTAAACGCAGGCGTTAGAAGCTTAACGCGTGGAGCCCCCGCTTCGTATGAGGCGGGGGCATTTTTTTTATGCTAAGATTGATTTCGCCTTTGGCTGGACAAATACATCACGGAGGACGGAATTCCGGGGAATTCCCGGGACACCATACTTAATTGCACACGAATACCGGGGAAACATGGGTAAAAGGTAAGGACATCCTGGGAGCGTCCCCAGTTTTTTTAGTTTTCTCGTCGTTTCCCATGCCCCGTCTCTCCTCTGGAGGTGGGGCGTTTCATTTCGATTCAGTCCTTGACCTGTTCATCTCGTCAGTTATACTCACTTTGATACAAAACGAGTATAACCTTTGGAGACTACATTGGAGCGAATCGGCGGCGAAACGATGGTTCTGTATGCTGATCTTCGGGAACGTCTTGAGATATTCGAGGCAATGCGGAGCATTGCCAGCCTTCCCGGTGAATTCACGACCAAAACCGTTAAGGGTATCGTTTACTGGTATTTCCAGACTACGCTTCCCAGCGGACGCACCCAGATATACATCGGACCCGACAGCGATGAGGTGTGCCGCCTTGTCGAAGAGCGTAAAGCCGGTGAACTGGACATCCGGGCTGATGAAAACATGCTTCAGCGCCTGGCGACTCAGATTGTCGCGGGAGGCACTGTGCCGGTCATGCCCGACATGGCCAGGATCATCAAGCGGTTGGCCGACAGCGGCGTGTTCCACGTGGGTGGCGTGCTCGTGGGAACCATTGCGTTCCAGGTGCTTGGAGTACATCTCGGGGTTAACTGGGCCGGAGACTCGCGAACGACGCAGGATATCGATATTGCCGGAGATTCCGCCGTCGCCATTGCCGTCCCGGCTGTGCAGGCGGATGTGCCGGCAGCACTGCAATCACTACAGATGGGGTTTTTCCCCGTGCCGCGGTTGTCGCATAAGGAGCCTTCAACGTCCTACGCCATTCGGGGGAAGACGCTCCGCGTCGATCTGCTTACCCCCGCACGCAGAGGAGAAACCGCGCCGGTGTTCATCCGTCGACTGAATGCCGCCGCAACTCCTCTCAAGTATCTCGACTATCTCATCGCGGAGCCGATCAATGCTGTGATGCTTGCCGGGAATCCCTGTCTGGTCAAAGTACCGCAACCCGCGCGTTATGCGTTCCATAAACTGATTCTTTCCCAGGAGCGTGGGCCGTCGGCCGCCGATAAAAAACGAAAAGATCTCCTCCAGGCTCGTATTTTGGTTGACCTGCTGCGCGAGGACCATCCCGGCGACATGGCTCTGGCCTGGGAGAGTCTGGTGAAACGGGGGAGCCGTTGGGTCAGGAAGGTGGAGTCAGCCTGCATGGAGGCGGGAATTACCTTGTGACTGGTGCCATGAGCAGCGACCCCTTTTCCCATTGTATTTGCCCCCAGTCGTGCTTTACTTCAGAACAAGCGAATCTCTTGCGAGACGTCATGAGGAGCCCGGAGTATAATAGGTTTCGCAGGAGCCCAAAGCCATCCGTAAGGTACTCCGAACAATAGAGGTTTTGTCCGGAGTTGAGCGGTTTGCTGACGCCTGAAAGGTGTGCTGCTAGATGGAGACGCTGGTTTCAACGCTTTGAAAAACATTCCTGTACAAACTCAAAGGAGGATCCACGATGAAAAAATTTCCGATTTTTCTGCTCGCACTGACGTTTTCTGCTACTGCTGCCCTGGCTGCCGGTGGTCTCGACTACTTTCTCAGCAACCTCAACGTGCAGGCCCGTGCCGACATGAGCGGCTTTGCTGGCAGGCTGAGCGCCCAGTTCGGCGTGCCCGGCGTTCAGGTGAGTGCCACCCTGGGCACGGTGAAGGAACCGGCCGATGCCTTCATGATCTACCAATTGGGGCAGATGACCCATCAGCCATACCAGAGGGTGCTCCAGACCTATCAGTCCAATCGGGGAAAAGGATGGGGCGTGATTGCCAGAAGTCTCGGTATCAAGCCCGGTTCGGCTGAGTTCCACGCCCTCAAGAGGGGGGATTTCGCCCTGACCGGAAGGCCGGGCAGCACGTGGGAGCAAAGGGATGACTACGGCAAAGGGAAGGGAAGAGGGAAGGGGCACAACAAATAGAGAAAAAAGGGGGATCGTCCCTCTTCATTTTGAAAAGGCCCATTTGCCGGGAAGTGAAAGCCATGGGACAGACGTTTAGACCCCGCCGGCCGGGAAAGTCGGCCGAAAAGAGCCAGGCAGAACTTGACGAGATGGTGCGGCGGATGAGGGGGGAGCAGAGCGCTTCCGGCAGCTACCGGGAGCAGTCGTTGAAAATCCACGGCTGGATCTGCGCCAAGTGCGGCCGCGAGTTCGATCTCTCAAACCTTCATCTCCTTACGGTGCATCACCGGGATGGGAACCATCTCAATAATCCCCCCGACGGGAGCAACTGGGAGAACCTCTGCGTCTGGTGCCATGACGATGAGCACAGCCGCGGGGTGCTGGGGGATTACCTGAACGATGGCGAATCGCGGAGGAAATGAAAAAAGCCCCGGCCTGAAAAGGTCGGGGCTTTCGTGTGTCGGGAGCGTACCGGTTTGAATCGGAGTTGGCGATTACTTCCCTTTCCCCGTGAGCCGCACCAGGGCCTCCATGTATTTTTCGCCAGTCTTCTTGACGATCTCGGCGGGGAGCGGCGGGGCCGGAGCGGTCTTGTTCCAGTCGAGTGTCTCCAGGTAGTCCCGCAGGAACTGCTTGTCGAAGGAGGGCTGCGCCCCGCCCGGCTTGTAGCTGCCCTTGGGCCAGAAGCGCGAGGAGTCGGGGGTCATGCACTCGTCGATGATGATCAGCTCGCCGTTGTACATGCCGTACTCGAACTTGGTGTCGGCGATGATGATACCCTTGGCGTCGGCGATGTCGCGAGCCCGCTTGTAGATGGCGATGGTGACGTCACGCACCTTTTCGGCCAGTTCCTTTCCCATCATTTCGACCATCTTGTCGAAGGAGATGTTCTCGTCGTGGGTCCCGAGCTCGGCCTTGGTGGACGGGGTGAAGATCGGCTCCTCCAGCTTGTCGGACTCCACGAGCCCCGCCGGGAGTTTGATGCCGCAGATGGCGCCGGTGGCCTTGTAGTCCTTCCACCCCGACCCGGAGATGTAGCCGCGCACGATGCACTCGGCCGGGAGGGGCTTCGCCTTCTTGACCAGCATGGAGCGCCCTTCCAGGTCGGCGGCGTACTTCTGGCACTCAGCAGGGAAGTCCTTCACCTCGGTTGAGATGATGTGGTTCGGGATGATGTCCTCCATCTGGCGGAACCAGAATGCGGAGATCTGGGTGAGGACGTACCCCTTGTCCGGGATCCCCTCGTTCATGATGACGTCGAAGGCGGAAATCCGGTCGGTGGTAACGATCAGCAATGCTTCGCCCAGGTCATAGATGTCGCGGACCTTGCCGCGGGCCACAAGCTTCAGATCGGGGAAGTCGGTTTTGAGGACCAGGTTTGCCATGGCTCAGTCTCCTTTTTCGTAAATCGTGTGATAGTGCCCGCTACTGATCCTTGAGGGCAGGGTTGATCTCGATCTTCGCCTTCGCGCGCAGCTCCTTGAGCCACTTCTGCAGTTCCTCCTCCTGCTTTTTCGGGAGGAGTTCCTGCTTGATTTTTTCCTTCTCGGCCGGGAAGGCGGCAGCGTTCAGTTCGATGCGCTCCTTGAGCCTGAAGGCGACCCAGCGGTTGCCGATCTTGACGGGAGCCTGGGGGGCGGGGGCCTTGTCGGTCAGCGTGAAGGCCGCTTCCATGAGTTCGGGCGATGTCCCGATCACCGGAACGTTCCCCTTGGCGTCAAAGGCAAAGCTTCCGGTCTCCTGCAGCTTGAGGCCGGCCGTGTCTCCCTTGGCGAGCTTCACCTGGACCTCCTCGGCCTTCTTCTTGGCGAGTTCCACCGCCCTGACGGCCTTGGCCCTTTCTTCGACCTTCGCGCGAATCTGGGCCAGTGGCGGCACGTCGGAGGGTTTGCGCTCCTTGAGCTTCAGGATGTAGATCCCCTTGGGGGTCTCCACCGGGCCGCCCAGCTCGTTCTGCTTGAGGAGGAATGCCCGCGTGAGCACTTCTTTCTCGCCGGCCAGGGCCGGTGCGGGAGTTTTTGCGGTAAAGAGCGGGGTTTCGCTGACGGCCCCTCCCAGTTCCCGGGCCACGGCGGCCAGATCCCCTGCGGTCTTATGCTTGTTCAGGGAGGCAGCGGCAAGCTCGTAGGCCTTCTGACCCGCATAGAAACGCTGGGCGTCGGCCTTGACCTGCTCCTTGACCTCGGCCAGGGGGAGGATGCCCCCCTTGCCCTGGTAGCGGTCGATGTTCTTCTGGTACCAGGACTGGATGTCGGCCTCGGTAACCTCCACCTTTCCTGCCAGCTTGGCCGGGTCGGCCAGGACGTAGGAGACGCTTATCTGCTCAGGCGTCTTGAACTCATTCTGGTTCTTGGCGAGGAAGTCGGTGAGTTCCTGGTCGGAGAGTTTGATCTCCCCCTTGAGTTCTTCCGGCGAAAATGAGGTGAACTGGAGATTGAGCCGGTCGTTCCTTTTTTTGAAGAGCTGCCGCGCCGCATCGTCGGTGACCTGGACCTTCGCCTTGATCTGGTCCTGGGCCTTTTTCACCATGAGCTCGTCCTTCTGGCCCGCCTCGAACTCCTTGGGAGCGAGCCGGTTCGCCTTGAGGACGGCGAAGTACTGGGCGGAGTCAAAGGCGCCGTTTTTCTGGAACGCGGGGATGGCGGCGATGGCCTTCTGCACCTCTTCCTCGGATACCTTTACCCCCATGTCTTTGGCGGCTTTCCGCAACAGTGCCGCATCGATGAGGGAGTCCAGGGCCTGTTTCTTCAGGTTGAGCTGCTTCTCCACCTCGGGAGTGAGGGCCGGACCGTAAATCTGGGTATAGATGTCGCGCAGACGGTAGTAGGTTCGCTGGAATTCTTCGTAACTGATCTTGGTGCGATCCACCTTGACGGCATAACTTGACGGGGTGAGTCCCCCGTCACCCTTGCCCCAGACAAGAAAAATGGTGCCGATGAAGCTGAGGACGATGAGGCCGAAGACCACCTTGATGACGATGGACTGCTTGTACTTTCGCATGATGCCGAGCATTCGCGAGGACTCCTTTGCGTGAGGGAAATCGGTGCCGTAACCCCTGAAACAACGGGTTCGCATAGTACTATAACCTGCCTTGCAAAAGCAACATTGAATACTCCCGGTCAAGCTTTTCCCCCTTGCATGCCCAGGGGGTTTCTGCTACGATGCAACGCTTCGAAAAAGCTCACTTTCGCGCACTATGAAAGGGATTAGCGCATGCTTAAAATATTCGACGCCCTCTTCGGTCTTTTCTCGAACGATCTGGCAATTGACCTCGGAACAGCCAATACCCTCGTTTACCTGAAGGGGAAGGGTATTGTGGTTCGCGAGCCGTCGGTGGTTGCCGTGCAGAAGACGAACAGCGGCCAGCAGAAGGTTCTTGCCGTCGGCATGGAGGCCAAGAAGATGCTCGGCCGGACACCGGGAAGCATCACTGCCATCCGCCCCATGAAGGACGGAGTCATCGCCGACTTCGACATCACCGAGGAGATGCTCCGCTACTTCATTCACAAAGTCCACAACCGCAAGACCCTGGTCCGGCCGCGGATCGTCATCTGCGTCCCTTCGGGGATCACCCAGGTGGAGAAGCGGGCCGTCAAGGAGTCTGCCGAGTCCGCAGGCGCCCGGGAAGTCTACCTCATCGAGGAGCCCATGGCGGCTGCCATCGGGGCGGGGCTGCCGATCACCGAGGCCTCCGGCAACATGATTGTCGACATCGGCGGCGGCACCACCGAGGTGGCGGTCATCTCCCTGGCAGGCATTGTTTACACGAAGAGCGTCCGGGTGGGTGGTGACAAGATGGACGAGGCGATCGTCCAGTACATCAAGCGCAAGTACAACCTCCTCATCGGCGACCGGACCGCTGAACTCATCAAGATCGAGATCGGCGAGGCTTACTCCATCGGCGACGTGCGTCCCATGGAGGTGAAGGGGCGCGACCTGGTTTCCGGTATCCCGAAGACGGTGGAGATCAATTCCGACGAGATCCGCGACGCCCTCTCCGAACCGGTCAATGCCATCGTGGATGCGGTGAAGATCTGCCTCGAGCGGACCCCGCCCGAGCTTGCCGCCGACATCGTTGACAAGGGGATCGTGCTGGCCGGCGGCGGGGCACTGCTCCGCAACCTGGATGCGCTGCTCCGCGAGGAGACGGGATTGCCGGTCGTGACCGCTGAAGATCCCCTCTCCTGTGTTGTTCTCGGTTCAGGCAAGGTCCTCGACGAACTCAACCTCCTTCGCCGGGTTGCCGTCTCGTCCTGATTCGACCCCTGTCCGCCGTGCGGGAGAAGCGCCGCGGACAGGCCCGTTATAAGAAGCCGCATGGATGACGCGTCGCCGGGAAGAACTGACTTCCCTCTCGACAGGCCGTCCATGCGGTTTGCTCGTTTTCCGACCCGCAGTTCACCATGCTACCCGCAGGCGTGACGATTCCCATGACACCCTTCACTGTCGACATACTCATTCCCATCTGGAACCGGCCCGTTGAAACTCGCAACTGCCTGGTCACCCTCATGGAGACCACCCCTTCCGCCCGCCTCATTCTCATTGACAACGGCAGCGACCGGGAAACCGAACGGCTTCTGGAAGAGTTCTCCGAGATTCTCGGGGAGCGTGCGCTCTTCCTGAAGACCAGCGCCAATCAGGGCTTCGTCAGGGCAGTGAACCGCGGTCTCGCCCAGGTGGAAGCTCCCTATGCGGTCGTTATGCAGAACACAACCCTGGTGACAAGGGGGTGGCTGGAGCCGATGGTGGAGTTGGCCGATTCCCGCCCCGATGCGGGTATCATCGTGCCGCGCCTGGAGCTTGAGGACGGACAGGGGCGAAGGCCGAAAGCCGCGCCACCTGCCGGGCCGGTCACCGAGGTGTCCCATGGGTCCTTTGCCGCCTCCATGGTTCGGAGAGAGCTCGTGGAACGCCAGGGGGGCTTCGACGAAGAGCTCGACGGTGGTCCCTGGTGCCTCAGGGACTATTCCCGCCGTGCCTTCAGAAACGGGTTTCTGACCTTAGCCCTCGATGGGGCCGTGGTGACCTATGCCGAAGAGGTTCCCCTCGGCTCCGTTGCCCGGAGGGAGGAGACCGTCCGGCGAAGCGCCGAAACGTGCCGCGCCCGGTGGGGACGGGAGGATGCCTTTTGCATCTATTTCCCCAAGGATACCGAGCCCGAAGCGGTTCATGGGAAGCTCGACGTCATCCTCCGGGGAGCCCGCATGGGGCAGTGCTTTACCCTCATTCTCCACCCGGGGCTCCACAAGTCCCTCATGGAAACCGGCCACGCCCCCCTTCACAACAACATCGCCCTGGCGCCTCTTCCCCGCTTCTTCGCCACCGGTGAAATTCGCAAAATCATCGGGAAACTTGCTTCCGTCCGCGGCGATACGGTAACGGTCGCCGGCGTCGACGGCCTCTCCATTCCAGGGGTGGAGGGGGCCAGGTCCTTCAGCTGGCTTGCGGATGAAATCCGGCGCCGGCACGAGTCCCTGTACCGCCCTGAATCCCCTTGAGTGAAACCGGGTGACACCTCCGGGCGATTCGGATAAATTTGAAGATCATACAGATTTCCAGGAGGATGCAATGAATGAGGAAATCATGACCCAGCTCCGGTCCCACCGGGAGGTGATGGAGGCGGTGGAACGGGAGCTGACGCCGCGAATCGCCGCCTTTGCCGGGATGCTCGTTGCCGCCCTGAAAGGCGGGAAGAAGCTCCTCGTCATGGGGAACGGAGGCTCTGCCGCCGATGCCCAGCACTTTGCCGCCGAGATCGTCGGCCGCTTCAAGATGGAGCGCCGGGGGTTGCCGGCCGTGGCCCTCACCACCGACACCTCGATCCTGACCGCCATCGGCAATGATTACGGCTTCGACGCCGTTTTCCGCCGCCAGGTGGAGGCCCTGGCCGACGAGGGGGATGTGGTGGTGGGGCTCTCCACCAGCGGTTCCTCCCGGAACGTGTTCGATGCCCTGGCCCTCGCCAACGACCGGGGGTGCATCACCGTGGGGCTCCTGGGGCGCGACGGCGGGACCATCAAGGATATCGTCGATCTCGACGTCACCGTTCCGAGCGGCGACACCCCCCGTATCCAGGAGGGGCACATAACCATCATCCACATCGTCTGCGATCTCGTGGAAAAGGGGTTGTTCACATGAAATACCGTCCCGTGGACCTTTCAGGGGTGTCCACCTATCCCCTTGCCGAGCGGAAGAACAAGGTGAGTATCAAGAACGACTTCGCCGGCCCGGTTTCCGCTGGGATGAGCGTTGCCGGCCTGATTGATGCGCTGCCGCGGCAGCTGGGGGCCGAGTCCCTCATGGGGGTGGCCGATGCCGTGGCTGATGCCCGGGCCAAGGGGAAGCCGGTCATCCTCGCCATGGGTGCCCACGTAATCAAGTGCGGCCTGCAGCCGGTGCTGAAAACGCTCATCGAGGCCGGGGCGATCACGGCGGTGGCCTTGAACGGCGCCGGCTCCATTCATGATTACGAACTCTCCCTCATCGGCGAGACCAGTGAGGACGTGGGAGCGGTTCTCCACTGCGGCACCTTCGGCATGGCCGAGGAGACCGGCCGTGACATCAACCGGGCACTGAAGGAGGGAATCGCCCGGGGGATGGGATACGGCGAGTCGGTGGGGCGTTTCATCATCGACAGCGGGAACCCCTTCCGGGAGTGGAGCCTCCTGGCCACCTGCGTGGAGCGGGATATACCCGTCACGGTCCACGTGGCCCTCGGCACCGACATCATCCACCAGCATCCGGCCGCCGACGGCGCGGTCATTGGCGAGGCCACCTTCCGGGACTTCCGGCTTCTCACCTCCGTGGTGGCCGATCTCGGCGACGGCGGGGTCTTCCTCAACGTGGGAAGCGCCGTGCTGCTCCCCGAGGTCTTTCTCAAGGCCCTCTCCATCGCCCAGAACCTGGGGCACCACGTGGATCACTTCTCCACCGCCAACTTCGACATGCAGCAGCACTACCGCCCCCTCCAGAACGTGGTGAAGCGTCCCACGTCGGGAAAGGGGCGCGGCTACACTGTAACCGGCCACCACGAGATCATGATTCCGCTTCTGGCCGCGGCGATCTTGGACCGGTTGAACTGAACGAGGGGCGCCCTGAGGGCGCCCTTGGAGAGAGGACGCATGGAACGCAAAAACGTCGAATCGCTCTTCGCCCATGCCCGGGACATCAACGCCCTTGTCATCGGCGACCTGATGCTTGACGAGTACCTCTGGGGAAGGGCCGAGCGCATATCCCCCGAGGCCCCGGTGCAGGTGCTCGACGTGACCCGGGAGGAGGTCCGCATCGGTGGCGCCGGCAACGTGGCCAACAACCTGGTGGCCCTGGGGTGCCGGGTGAGCGTCGCCAGTGTCGTGGGGGGAGACGAGAACGGCACGATCCTTCTCCATGCCTTCTCCGGCAAGGGGGTCGACGTGTCGGGGGTCTTCGAGGACCCGCAGCGGACCACGAGCCGCAAGACCCGCGTGGTGGCGGCCAACCAGCAGATCGTCCGCATTGACCGGGAGTCCCGCGATCCCATCGGGGCCGGTTACGAGGAGAAGATCGTTGGTTTCCTCCGGGAGCAGGGAAGCCGGTTCAACGTTATCCTCATCTCCGATTACCTGAAGGGGGTACTCACCCCGACGCTTCTGGCCGCGGTGATCGCCGTTGCACGGGAGCGGAAGATACCGGTGGTGGTGGATCCCAAGGGGAACGATTACACCAAGTACCGGGGCGCCACGCTCCTCACCCCGAACCGCAAGGAGGCCGAGGCAGCGTCGGGGATCGCCATCCGCGACGAGGCGAGCCTTTGCAGGGCCGGCGAGCGGCTTCTGGCAACGGCCGACCTCACGGCCCTCGTCATTACCCGAAGCGAGGAGGGGATGTCTCTCTTTCTGCGCGACGGCGGCGTGGTCCACATTCCCACCTTCGCCCGGGAGGTGTTCGACGTGACCGGCGCCGGCGACACGGTGCTGGCAATACTGGGGCTGGCCCTTGCCTGCGGGGCCGGATTCGCCGATGCGGCAGGGCTCGCCAATGTGGCGGCGGGGATAGCGGTGGGGAAGGTGGGAACCTCCACGGTGTCGCCTGCCGAGGTTATCGGCTCCATGGGGTTTCAGCACTCCGACAGCGATGCCAAGATCAAGAACCTGGACGGCCTGGCCGGGATCATCGAAGCGGAAAAGGCGAGGGGGAAGAAGATCGTCTTCACCAACGGTTGCTTCGACCTCCTCCACGTGGGGCACGTAAAGTATCTCCAGAAGGCAAAAAGCTATGGCGACGTGCTGGTGCTGGGGCTCAACAGCGATGCCTCGGTCCGCCGGCTCAAGGGGGAGAAGCGTCCCCTCATCGACGAGGCCGAGCGGGCCCACATCCTGGCGGCCCTCGACTGCATCGACTACGTGGTTATTTTCGACGAGGACACCCCGCTGCGCCTCATCGAAACCCTGAAGCCGGCGGTCCTCGTCAAGGGGGGAGACTATACGCCGGAAGGGGTCGTGGGGAAGGATGTGGTGGAGTCCTACGGCGGCAGGGTCGAGCTCGTGACCTTCGTGGATGGCCGCTCCACCACGAACATCATCGATAAGATTCTGAGGGCCTATGGCGATGAGTGAGGGATGCGCGGCCGTCTTTCTCGACCGGGACGGCACCATCAACGTGGAGAAAGAGTACCTCCACCGGGCCGAGGAGTTCGAGTTCGTCCCCGGGGCGCCTGAGGCGATCCGGCTATTGAAGGAGGCCGGATTTCTGGTGGTGGTGGTGACCAACCAGTCGGGGGTGGCCCGCGGCTACTACGACGAGGCTGCGGTCCATCGTCTCCACCGCTTCGTGGACAATGAGCTGGCAAGGGCCGGCGCCTCCATTGACGCCTACTACCTCTGTCCCCACCACCCCCGCCACGGCATCGGCCCGTACCTCACCGAATGCGCCTGCCGTAAGCCCCTTCCCGGCATGCTCCTCGCCGCGGCGCAGGACCTGGGCATAGACCTTGCCCGTTCCTGGATCGTCGGCGACAAGGCGGCCGACGTGGAAGCGGGTATCGCCGCCGGCTGTCGCCCCCTGCTGGTCAGGACCGGCTACGGTACCTCGGAGGCTGGACAGGTCCCCTCTGACGTGACGGTCTGCGACGACCTCCTTGCCGCGGCCCGGGTGATTCTGGCAAGAACCCAAGGATGATGGACAGCCCCAGAAGAGGGGAGTTACGGTTTGACGCTCTTTTCCCTGCTGTGCTATAACCGCTTGTCAGAAGGACCATTTTGATTCAATCCCCGGTATGGAGTTCGTAATGGCCATCAAGAAGGGTATCATCCTCGCCGGCGGCGCCGGCAGCCGCCTCTATCCCCTTACTCTCGTTGCCAGCAAGCAGTTGCAGCCGGTCTACGACAAGCCGATGATCTACTATCCCCTGGCCACCCTCATGATGGCGGGGATCAGTGACATCCTCATCATCTCCACCCCCCACGACACCCCCCGCTTCCAGTCGCTCCTCGGCGACGGCTCCCGCTGGGGGATCCGGCTCACCTACAAGGTGCAGCCCGAACCCAAGGGAATCGCCCAGGCATTTCTGGTGGGGGAGGAGTTCATCGCCGGCGATCCGGTCTGCCTCATCCTCGGCGATAACATCTTCTACGGCAAGATGGGACTCGACCGGGCCATCCGCGATTTCGCCGGGGGCGCCCTTGTCTTCGGCTACTACGTGAACGACCCCGAACGGTACGGGGTGGTGCAGTTTGACGGCTCCGGCAAGGCCATCGACATCGAGGAAAAGCCTGCGGCCCCCAAGAGCAATTACGCCGTGCCAGGGCTCTACCTCTACGACGGGAAGGTTTCTGAGATCGCCCGCAATCTTGCCCCTTCCGCCCGGGGAGAGCTGGAAATCACCGACGTGAACCTGGAGTACCTGCGGCGGGGCGAACTCATGGTGGAAAGGCTCGGCCGGGGGATCGCCTGGCTTGACACCGGCACCCACCAGAGCCTCCTGGAGGCATCCCACTTCATCGGCACCCTGGAGGCCCGGCAGGGGCTCAAGATCGCTTGCCTCGAAGAGATAGCCCTGAGGATGGGGTACATCGACTGCCGCAAGATGGCGGAGGTGATTGCCGCCACTCCCAACTCCTCGTACCGGGAATACCTGGTGCGGGTCCATAACGAAACCGAACTGTGCGGAGGGCATGACGATGCAAAACTTTCCTGAGTTCAAGAAAGGGAAGATCCACGACGTGGTGGTGCGCCCCTTGTCGAAATTTCTCGACGAACGGGGATGGCTCGCCGAACTGTTCCGCAGCGACGAGGCCGATCCGGCCATTATGCCGGCCATGGCCTACCTCTCCATGACCCAGCCGGGGGTAGCCCGGGGGCCCCATGAGCACGTGGACCAGACCGACTGGTTCTGCTTCATCGGCCCCTCCAACTTCAAGGTCTATCTCTGGGATGCCCGGCCCGAATCTGCAAGCTTCGGGGTCAGGCAGACCATCTACGCCGGCATCGATGCTCCCCTTGCCGTGATTGTCCCTCCCGGCGTCGTCCATGCCTACAAGAACATCGGCGGTGAGAACGGGATCGTTTTCAACGCGCCGAACCGCCTCTATGCCGGCGAAGGGAAGAAATCGCCGGTGGACGAGATCCGGCACGAAGAGGTAGAGGGGTCTCCCTTTACGCTCGATTGATCCAGGACGCCACAGCCGTTGCCCTTGATCGGCGATATGCCGATCTACCCTCGAATCTTTCGGCCGAACGGACCGTTTGCGGTTCCCGAGGCCAGAACATCGCTCCATGCTCGAACTGATCAGGAAATACCGGTTTCACCTTCTGACCGGCGCGGCCCTGCTGGCGGCCCTTGCGTTCTATTCCCTCAGCCTGCGGGATCGGGAGCACGCAAGCGGCTTTGAACGCATGGTCATCGATCTCTTTGCGCCGGTTCACAACGTCGGTGCCGGGGTCAGCGGTTTTTTTTCCGGCGTCTGGAATGACTACATCGACCTGGTTGACGTCCGGGCAGAGAACAAGCAACTGCGCGAGTCGGTGAAGACCCTCAACTCCCGCCTGATCGAGGACCGGGAGGCAATCCACGAGAACATGCGGTTGAGGCAGCTCCTGGACCTGAAGGCGATCCAGCGGGCGCCGTCGGTGGCCGCCATGGTGATCGGTGAAGACAGCTCCCCCTGGTTCAAGACCCTGGTCATCAACCGGGGGGCGGTGGACGGCCTCCAGGAAGGGATGCCGGTGGTGGCCGCCAACGGCGTGGTGGGCCAGGTGATCAAGGTGGCGGCGGGGAGTTCCCGCGTGTTGCTCCTCACCGACACTGCCAGCGGCATAGCCTCGGTGGTCCAGCGTTCCCGGGCCAGGGGTGTGGTCAAGGGGAAGGGGGGCGGTCTCTGTTCCCTCGAATTCTCCCTCCGGGAGGAAGATGTGAAGGTCGGCGACATGGTTGTGACCTCCGGCATCGGGGGGATCTTCCCCAAGGGGCTCGTCATTGGCGAAGTGACCATGGTGAGGAAGGGAGAATACGGCATCTTCCAGACCATAAGCGTTCGTCCAGCCGTGAATATGGCAAGGCTTGAGGAAGTTCTCGTTCTCTTGCAGAAGGCGCCATGATCAAGATTCTCTGGTACGCCATCCTCGTCTTCGCGGCGCTCCTCATGCAGGTAACCCTCTTTCCTGCGCATATTGCCGATCCCTTCAAGCCCAACCTCCTGATTATTTTCGTGGTCTACATGGGGCTTCGGGAGGGTGTCGCCTGGGGGGCGCTCGCCTACATTCTCGGCCTCATCCATGACAGTTTCAGCGGTCTCTATCTGGGACTGAACGGTTTTTCCTACCTGATCATTTTTCTGGGGCTCACCATGGTGGCTGACCGCCTCTTTACCGACCGGCGCTCGCTCATGATCCTCGGGGTCTTTTCCTCAACCATCGTCAATGGCCTCCTGAACCTGCTTCTGCTCTTTCTCTTCTCCTCGGCCCAGGGGATTTACGCAACCCTCCTCGAAAGCCTCGTCCCCCAAGCCCTTGTCAATGCCCTGGTCGCCTCCGTTATCTTCACCGTTCCACCCCTGGCGCGGATTGGGGAGGCCCGATGAACGGGAAGGCCTACATCCGGCAGCCCAATGATCCCCGGAAGCAAAGGCAGATAATCATTCTGTCGTGCTTCGTGGCCGCACTCTTCTTTCTGCTCCTGACCCGGCTCTGGTATCTCCAGATTGTCAAGGCCGAGGATTTTCAGAACAAGTCCGAAAGCAACCGGCTCCGCCTTGTTCCCGTGGCGGCGTCCCGGGGAACCATCTTTGATCGCAATGGCACGGTGCTCGTCAGCAATCGCCCCTCGTTCAGCGTTGCCGTTATCCCCCAGGAGGTGAAGGACAGGGATGCCCTCCTGGACCAGCTCTCTGCATATCTCGACATCGACCGGGCCGAGCTTCTGGAGAAGTGGGAAAAGGGCAAGGGCAGGGCCCGGTACCATCCTATCGTCCTCGCTTCGGGGATTACCCGGGACCAGCTTGAGCTTTTGGAGGAGAAACGTCTCTGGCTTCCGGGGCTTGAGATCGAGATCAAGCCGGTGCGCCAGTACGAGGCGGGAGTGCTCGCTTCACACCTCCTTGGTTATCTTGGCGAGGTATCCGATGATGAGCTGAAGTCCGAGGCCTATGCCGGTTATAATTCGGGCGATTACATCGGGAAGAGCGGCATTGAGCGCAGCTGGGAGCGGGTTCTCCATGGCAAGGATGGCGGCCGGCAGATCGAGGTGGATGCCCGGGGCCGAATTCTGCGGACTCTCTCCGAGACTCCCCCCACGGTCGGTTCGAGCCTCGTTCTGACCATCGACGCGGAACTCCAGAAAAGGACCGAGCAGAGTTTCGGCGAGCAGGCGGGCGCGGCCGTGGTGATGGATGTCAACACCGGGGATATTCTTGCCTTTGCCAGTAATCCCGATTTCGATCCCGCCCTCTTTACTGGCCGGATGCCCCCCGAGAAGTGGAAAGAGTACCTGGAGGACAAACGCCACCCCCTTGAGAACAAGGCCCTCAAGGGGCAGTATCCCCCCGGCTCCACCTTCAAGATCATTACCGCCCTTGCGGGACTTGAGGAAGGGCTCATCGACGAGAAAACCTCGGTCGTCTGTAGAGGCACCTACACCCTCGGCGCGAGCAAGTTCGGCTGCTGGGAGCGAAAAGGTCACGGCACGGTGAATCTGAGGCGCGCGCTCAAGGAGTCGTGCGATGTCTATTTTTACCAGTTGGGTGAAAGGCTCGGCATCAACAAGATCGCAGCCTATGCCCGGGCGCTCGGTATAGGTTCCCCCATGGGGGTCGGGCTGGACAACGAGAAGGGTGGGCTTATCCCCACCTCGGAGTGGAAGGAGAAACGCCACAAGAAGAAATGGCTCCAGGGGGATACGCTTCCCGCTGCAATCGGCCAGGGGTACGTTCTCATGACGCCTATCCAGCTTGCGTCAATGATCGCTACCGTCGCCACCGACGGTGTTGTCTACCGTCCTCACCTTGTCAAACGCATCATCGACCAGGACGGCAGGGCTCTCCAGGAGTTCAAGCCGGAGGTCATTGCCAGGCCACGAATCAGTGCCAGGAGTTTCAGACTGGTAAAGGAGGGGCTTTCCGCCGTCGTCAACGATCCCGGGGGGACCGGTGCCAGGGCGCGGCTCTACCAGGTGCAGGTCGCGGGTAAGACCGGTACGTCGCAGGTGGTGAAGCTCCGTGACAACAAAGGGGGGATCCCCTATCAATACCGGGACCATGCCCTCTTCGTCGCCTTTGCCCCTTACGACAAACCCGAAGTGGCGGTGGCCGTGGTGATTGAGCATGGCGAGCACGGCGGCTCCGCAGCGGCTCCCATAGCGGGGAACATCCTTCGGGCCTATTTCGAGGGAAAGGGACCCATCAGGAAACCCGTCAGGAAAGATGTTCCCAGCGAGACGGGAGAGCAGGCAGGACAGGAACCACCGGCATCCGAGCAAGGCGGCAGTGTGTCGCAAGGACAGCAAGAGCAATGATCGATCGCAGACTTTTTACCAATTTCGACTGGACTCTCCTGGTGCTGGTGTTCCTCATCAGCGCCATGGGCATAGTCAATATCTACAGTGCGTCCGCTTCCTATACCCTGGTGGGGGCACCCTATTACCTCAAGCAGTTCTACTGGATCGTTGCCGGCATGTTCCTGGTGGTGCTTGCCTGTAGTGTTGACTACCATCTGCTGGAGGACGTTACCTACTGGTTTTACGGGTTACTCTGCGTTGTGCTGGTTGCCGTCCTGCTGATGGGAAAGACATCCATGGGGGCCACTCGCTGGCTTCACCTCGGATTTTTCAGCATCCAACCATCCGAACCGATGAAGGTGGTCATGATTATGACCCTCGCACGGTTCCTTTCACGGTACCCGGCCGTCGACGGGTTAACCGTGCGGGATCTCGTCTATCCCCTGTTGTTCGTGGGGGGACCGGCAATCCTCATCATGAAGCAGCCCGACCTGGGCACTGCCATTGTCATAATTCTCATTGCCTGTTCCATGATTGCCTATGTAGGAGTCCGCTTGGCAACCCTCGTCGCCTGCCTTGCGGCAACCGTCCCCGCGATTTACCTGGGATGGCGCTATTACCTACGTGATTACCAGAAAAACAGAATCCTCAACTTCCTCAATCCGGAACGCGATCCGCTCGGATCGGGCTACCATATCATCCAAAGCAAGATTGCAGTCGGTTCAGGGGGGATATTCGGCAAGGGGTTTACCCACGGGACCCAGACCCAGCTCCGTTTCCTCCCCGAACAGCACACCGATTTCGCATTCTCGGTTTTCGGCGAGGAGTGGGGGTTCATCGGGTGTCTGACGCTGCTGCTTCTCTACCTGTTCCTCATTTTCTGGGGACTCCACATTGCCGGCAGGTGTAACGACCGATTCGGCAGCCTTATGGCCGTCGGGGTGACGGCCATGCTCTTCTGGCATACCATCATCAATATCGGCATGGTAATCGGGGTATTCCCGGTTGTCGGCGTTCCCCTCCCGCTTTTCTCCTATGGCGGCACCTCAATGATCACCTCCATGATTGGTGTGGGAGTGCTGCTCAATATCAGCATGCGCAGGTTCATGTTCTAGTACTCTCCTCCCGGTAGACAGCCCCTCAAGCCTCGCATGAATGCATCTCCTGAGACCGTCGGGAACGGCGCTTTGATCAGTTTTCTGTTTGGGTCCGAAGGTTGCAATTTAATTGGTAGTCTGTTGAAAAGACTACTGCCAGTGGGCCCGCTGGATAGAGGAAAAGCGCATGATTACAAAGGTTTTTTTGAGCAGCCTCCAGTTCTTTCGTGTGGTGCTCCGGCGAAGGGGTAAGCTATTTCACCGGATGTCCGGTTATTTGACGGTGGCTTAACGAGTGTTGCGTGGGTGGGAGCGTTACGACAATGAATGCGTTGTGGAAAAAATGAAGAAGTTTTGCCCTCTTACGAATGCGGCTCACATTGCTGTGTCAAAATGCCAACTTGAAGGGCAATAAAATTTATTTGATAATTGTGGCGGTGCCTATAGAATGCAGTATACAAAATCCGCCTTGACAAAACATTTCTGCACGTTAAAGTAATTCACTTGGTTAGTGAGTGTTAATCAGTGGGGAGGACTTTTAGGGATTGACATGCTATTCAGTGCTCGGATGACTTCCTCCGAAATCTAGTGCTTCAGGATGGATATGACGAGCAATTCAGATGCAGAATATGAACGATTCTAAAACAGGGAATGCTTCGCAGATTTGAGTGATGTTTTTTGCTTTTTGGCTGGAAGGATAGGGCGCTACTTCATTCCCGGTTCATGAAATGTGATGGTTGATCGTGTAGGCAGGGTTTTCACAATCTTAACGCGAAGGAGGTGATGACAGGAGGTCTTTTGATTCAACTGTTGTCGTAAATGAAAATTCTCTGCAGTTAATTACGCGAAAGGAGCAGAAAGGGATGAAAAAGAAGATTTTGTTGAGCGCTGGGCTCGCAGTAACGGCAATTCTTGGTTTTGCCGCTGTCAACTGGGCTGTGGTACCCCCGCCGCCGGTTAACCAGAATGGAGGCATCTACGATACGACGTTTTCGGCGTTGACCCGTGCTGACTGTCTGCAGGCCGCCCCGTGTCACGTGAGTGATACGGTCGTGGTTCCCCGTCACCACAACCTGACACTGCCGCCGCGGCAGCTGAGCTGCTACGGCGACCCGACCGCCAACCCGGTTACCGGCTGCCACCAGCTGGTCCCCGACGGGGCGGGCGGATTCACCTTTGCTGATTTCCGGGATTGCCTCCGCTGCCACTCCAAGACTCCGCACCATATCACAACCCAAGCCCAGCAGCAGGACTGCAAGTTCTGCCACGGCAGCTTCATTGACAATCCGCTGGATGGCCATACCATCCCGACCTACGCCAAATCTTCGGTCACTCCCGAAACCAAGTGGCGCGGCAACAACCCCACCTCCCCGCAGAACTACGGCGGTTGCGCGGCATGCCACCAGGCTGCTGTAGCCTCCCCCACCGTCGGACCGAAGGACATCAAGAGCAACGCCGATAACCACCACGGGACCGGCCTCGGTGCTCCGACTTCCACGACCGGCCAGCCGATCCAGGTCGGTGACTGCACCTGGTGCCACGGCGGTGTGCCGGGCGACGTCAACTTCCTTGACATCCGGACCTGCGAGCGTTGCCATGGCATCAAGTCGCTCCACAACATTGAGAACCCCTCCGGTGCCGGGCCTAACGGCTCCACGCTCGGAACCAACGTCGTCCCGGGTGCCATGCCGCTCGGTTACGGCCACATCGGCGCTGACTTCGATTGCTGGGGCTGCCACGGTACGTTCAAGAAGTATGCAACCGATCCGTCTCCGGCCGGTGCGGTTGTACCGTTCGTATCCGACCTGAGCACCAGGGTCCTCATCGCCAACCAGTCTAACGCACTCACCATCACTGGTGGCAGCTTCACCAACCAGAGCAACGGCGTAGACTTCACTTCATCCGTTACCCTTACCAATGGTTCGGTCACGGTCAATGTCCAGCCGACCTCCATTACCGTGAGCGAGATTCAGGTAAACATCCCGGCTCTTCCGGTCGGCACCTACGACCTGCTCGTGGTCAAGGGCGACAAGCAGAGCAACCTGACTCGCGTTGCCGTACTTCCGCTCCTCACCATCAAGTCGGCTTCGGTCAGCGGCGGCACGGTTACCATCACTGGTAGCGGCTTCGGTGATGCTCCTGCTACCGACGTGAACACCGGCCTTGGCCTCTTCGCCGCGGACGGCAGCCAGATCCCCGTTTCGTTCTGGGGTAATGGTAAGATTGTCGGTTCAAGCACTGCCGTCAAGGCAGGCAGCACCGTTACCGTGAAGACCCTTTACGGACCTACCAGCGCCCTCGTTACCGGCGCAGGCAAGAAGGCCAAGCGGTAATTTTTGATGTTCCGGGATAGGGGAGGGAGTTTCTCCCCTATCCCACTTTTTACCTGTTTACCGGCTGCTTCCCATTGATTAAGAGGTACACCATGAACATACTACGCACCCTTCTTGTCGCTGTTATGGGGGCGATGCTTTGCTTACCACTTGATTCGTTTGCTGCCACGAAGAAGGTGATCGTCGGATTCACTCGCGCGCCAAAAGATCATGAAAAAAATCTGGTGTATGGCGCAAGAGGCCGAATCCACCGGACTCACCAGCACATCCGTGCCATTTCCGCGGAACTTCCCGAGGAAGAGATAGCGCGTCTGAAGCAGGACCCTTCGGTTGCTTATGTTGTTGATAATATTAAATTTACTCTGATTCGACCGGCAGAGCCGCTCAGTGTCCCGTCACCCGAATATGTGGATTCGTGGGGTGTTCTGCGGATCGGCTCCAATGTTGCCGCCTCCCGTGGATATAAAGGGGCGGGAATCAAGGTCGCCATTGTTGACTCCGGAATTGACTACAACCATCCCGACCTCAAGGACAACTATCGGGGTGGATACAATTTTGTAAACAATACAGCAGATCCCTTTGACGACGATGCCCAGAGCCATGGAACCCATGTGGCGGGGATCATCGCGGCCCGGGACAACGGCACCGGCGTTGTCGGTGTGGCGCCGGAAGCATCCCTCTACGCGGTAAAGGTCTTCAGTGCCACCGCCGGGGGGGACATGGATACCGTCGTTGCCGGGATTGAGTGGGCCATTGACAACAAGATGGATGTGATCAACCTCAGCATCGGGTATTCCGGCGACATCTATTCCATCTATCCCGACATTTTCAAGCCTCTCAAGGATGTCTGCGACCGGGCCTACCAGGCAGGCATCGTTCTGGTTGCGGCAACAGGAAACGACAACCGGGAAACTATTTCCGTTCCGGCGGCGTTCGATTCCGTCATTGCCGTTGCGGCCACTGACCAGAATGACCAGCGTGCCGTCTTTAACACTGTCGCTGCATCCAGTTATGGTGCAAAAGTGGAACTGGCCGCGCCGGGCACCTATATCAAATCCACGGTCAGCGGTGGTGGATACGCACTCCTGAGCGGCACTTCCCAGGCCTCACCCCATGTTGCTGGAGCGGCTGCGGTTCTTCTTTCCAGCGGCATTGCCGACGCAAACGGTAACGGCAGTCGTGCCGACGAGGTACGGGCAAGGCTGGACGCAACCGCCAAGGATTTGGGGGATCCAGGGCGTGACAAGTACTTCGGCTGGGGGTTGGTTGACCTTTCTGCGTCTACGGACCAGACCTACAAGTTACATATCGAGAAGAAAAAAGGCATGCCGAAGCTCAGCACACAATCCATAACCCTCGACAAGGGGAGCTATTCGTTGCAGGTCAGGAATAACGGCTTGGAGCGGCTGGCGGTAAAGTCTGTCGTTGGAAGCTGCAAGGAATTCGAGCGGGTCTTTGCCACCGGCTTCACATCTCCTCTTGAGGAACTGAATGCCAGTGTGACTCTCGATGGCTCTCAAACGACGCTTGTTTTTACCCCGTCCGGTGACATTGGTTCCTCAGCTGACATCACCATCACGAAACTCGCCCGGTAACGGGTGACGCATAGAGGAAAAATGAGATTAAATCGTTCGCTAACATTTGGATTATTCCTTTTGGGAGTGATGTTCACTCTTCATCTGCTTCAGACATCAGTCTCTGCGGATGATGTAAAAAAAACCGGGAAAGTCGTTGCCCGGGTCAATGGGGTTCCGATCTACGAGGATGCTTTGCAGTCGCACCTTGCCGCATTGGCTAATAAGGGAAGAGCTTCCGGATTTGCGCGTGATCCGGCAAAGATGAACGACTACCAAAAGAAAAAAGCACTCTATTCCCTCATTGATGCAGAACTGCTTCGCCAGGCAAGCAACCAGCAGCAAGTTACCGACCTTGACGCCAAGGTGAGCAAGCGGTTACAGGAAGTTAAAGGGAAGTTTCCCGACGAAGAGGCGTTTCTCAAAAATCTCCAGGCCAGAGGGAAGACCCTCGACATCTTGGTGGCTGAACTTCGGGCCGGGATTCGCTACGACGAATATCTTACGAGCAAGAAGGTCATTGGCGTTCCGGTTCCCGATGAGGAGATCCAGAAGTTCTACTGCGACAATCCGAAGAGCTTCAGTGTTCCGGAGCAGATCAAGGTCAGACATATTCTGATCGAGCCCGATGGTAGCACCGCTGAGGCTGTTGCCAAGGCCGAAAAGAAGGCCGGTGAAATCCGTAGTCGGGTTGTCAGGGATAAGGACTTTGCCGCAGTTGCCAAGGAGGTATCGGCGTGTTCCACCGCTTCGTCCGGTGGGGATCTGGGCTATGTTTCGCGAGGAACCATGCCCGCTGAGTTCGATAAGGTCGCCTTTTCACTCAAGCTCAATGAGGTGAGCGAACCGGTCAGGACTAAATTTGGTTTCCACATTATGGAAGTTTTGGATAAAAAGCCGGTGACGGTACGGCCGTACTCGGAAGTTCGAGAGTTCATTTCCCGCTACCTGCAAGGTTTCGACGATGAAAAACGTTTGAATGCACACACGCTGGAGTTGCGGAAGAAAGCAACCATCGAGGTTCTGCTCGATTGAAAAGGTGTGCGGAACGCAGTACGGCACTAAACAAAGTCAGTCGTCTATAGTCGTATTCTTGTTCAAGCTTTTATTAGGAATTGAAAGGAAGAAGGTACTCGGTCATGGACATTGCTCGAAAAATCAAATGGGTATTCGTGACACTCTGCCTCCTGCTGGTAACGGCGCTCACCTCATCAGCCTATGCTGCTGACTGGAACCTTGCCAGTGGGAATTCAACGGTAACGATTAATGACTCCGCAATGCCCGGAACTAGTCCCGGCGTTTATTCCTGGCTATTAGACAACGTTGAACGGATAAGTCAGCAGGCGTTCTACTACAGGATCGGGACGACATCGCCCGAGGTCAGCGTGAGTGGAGACGCTCTTGATGCCACTGCTCCTTTCACTGTTGCTGCCAGCAACCAGACCGCTTCCTCAGTAACCCTGACGTTTACCGAAAAAGCCGGAAGGTTCTCGATTGCCGTTACCTATGAGCTGATTGGCGGAACCACTGGTCGCTCGACGCTTAACAAGAAGGTGGTCGTTACCAACCTCACGGCGGCTCCTCTTGACCTCCATCTTTTCAGCTATTCGGATTACGATCTCAAGACTGGCGCCTATAATTTCGAGAATGCCTCAATTGTCAACGGCAAGGCGTATCAGTCCAGTTTTACTAACACCACCGACACGGTCGGTAACGGGGCGACTTTTGTTGAACGTGCAACAGTGCCTCCCAGTCGCGTCGGCATCGATAACGCCCAGTTCCTGGGCTCCCTGGCAAACGGGGCCACACCATACAACCTCGACAATTTTTCCGGACCGTTCCCCTCCAATGGTGACTCCCAGTTCGCCTTCCAATGGGACTTGACCGTAGACCCCAAGACACCGACTTCATTTACGATTACAGACGACTTTTACCCGACCAAGGCCCTCTATCTCTCAAAAGCCTCCACGCCCAGCACCTGTGTAAACTATGGTCAGACCTTCACGAACACCTATGCGTTTGACAACACACGAAACCTTGCCACTCCTGCCGATAACACCCTCATCAGAGAGAAGCTGGCCCGCGACATCTCTCTCTCGTTAGCGACCGACGGCGGGGCCTACAATGCGACAACCGGCTCCGTCGATTGGAAGATTCTCCAGATGGCGGCCGGTGCAGCGCAGCAGACGGTCCAGGGAACCTATACCGTCAACTCCGCCGCCGATTTCACGATGACGTCCCAGATAGTCAGTGACGAGACATTCCCCACGAGCGTGAGTGCCAAGCTGACTCTCTGTAATCATCCGCCCGCTATTACTTCTTTCCCGAGTAAGAACGGTACTGAAGGCCAGGCATACAGTTACCAGGTGACAGCCGTCGATTCCGATCCGGGGACCACGCTACGCTACTCCCTTGACGTTGCCCCTACCGGGATGACGATCAATTCGACAAGTGGACTCATCACGTGGACTCCTACATCGGCTCAGACCGGCAATAACACGATAACCGTCCGGGTGAGCGATAGTGGTGTCCCGTCACTGTGGGCGACCCAGAGCTATACGCTCTTCATTGCCTATGTAAACGGGGCGCCGTCCATCACCTCTTCTCCGGTGACGAGCGCTTACGTTGGGGTTTCCTATCCTTACACCGTGGTCGCTACCGACCCGAACCTTAGCCAGGGTGACAAGCTCACCTTTGGATTGCAGACTGCCCCCAGCGGGATGACCATCAATCCGACCACTGGTGTTATTTCCTGGACACCGGATGCGACGCAGGTCGGCCCCCAGAATGTTGTCGTTCAAGTTACGGATAACGGCTATCTCTTCGCCCAACAAAGCTTTACGGTAACCGTCAGCGCGACAACCAAGCAGACCCCCGTCATCACGTGGACAGCGCCTGCCGCGATCACCTACGGGACCGCGCTTGGCGTGACGCAATTGAACGCCACGGCCAACGTCCCCGGCACCTACGTCTACACCCCGGCCTCCGGCGCCGTCCTTAACGCCGGGAGCCAGACCCTGTCGGTCACCTTCACGCCAACCGATACGACCACCTACACCACGGCCACCGCGACCACCACCCTCACGGTGAACAAGGCCACCCCGACCATTACGTGGGCGACGCCGGCCTCTGTTCCCGTCGGCACGGCGCTTTCCTCGACCCAACTGAACGCCACGGCCAGCACGGCCGGCAGCTTTGCCTACACCCCGGTCTCTGGCACGGTACTGACCACCGCTGGAGCCCAGACGCTGTCCGCCACCTTCACCCCTACCGACACCACAAACTACAACGGCGCCTCAGCGAGTGTGAACCTCTCGGTAGTTGCCAAACAGGTACCGGCCATCACGTGGGCAGCGCCTGCGGCGATCACCTACGGGACCGCGCTCAGCGCCGCGCAGCTGAACGCCACGGCCGGTGTCCCCGGCACCTACACCTACACCCCGGCCGGCGGCACTGTACTTAACGCCGGCACCCAGCCCCTGTCGGTCACCTTCACGCCGACCGATACGACCACCTACACCCCGGCTACCGCGACCGTCAGCCTCACGGTGAACAAGGCCAGCCAGACGGTCAGCTTCACCTCGACCACTCCGGCGAGTCCCGCGATAGGCGGCACCTACACCCCGGCAGCCACCGCGACCTCCGGGCTCGCCGTAGCCATCACCCTTGATGCTGCCAGCACCGGCTGCACGCTCGCCTCCGGCGTAGTAACCTTCACCGGGGCTGGCACCTGCGTGATCGACGCCAACCAGGCAGGCACCACCAACTACAACGCCGCAGCCCAGGTACAGCAGAGCATCGGCATCGTCAAAGGCGCTTCGACCGTAACCGTGACCGGCGCCACCAGCTTCACCTACACCGGCGCCCCGCAGGGTCCGGGCACTGCCACCGTGACCGGCTCGACCGGCGCGGTGACCTACAGCTACGCCGGGACCGGAACCACCACCTATCCCGCAAGCGCCACCAAGCCGACCAATGCCGGTAGCTACACCGTAACCGCCACCGTAGCGGCTGATGCCAACTACAACGGCGCCTCCTCCTCCGCCACGGCATTCACCATCACCAAGGCCAGCGCCACCGTAACCCTCGGCAACCTTACCGCCACCTATGACGGCACTGCCAAGGCCGCTACCGCTACCACCATCCCGAACGGGCTGACCATCTCCTTTACCTACGCCGGCGGCACCACCGCACCGACCGCAGCCGGTTCCTACGCCGTAGTTGCCACCGTTAACGACGCCAACTACACCGGCGGCGCCACGGGTACCCTCACCATCGCCAAGGCCAGCCAGACGGTCAGCTTCACCTCGACCATTCCGGCGAGTCCCGCGATAGGTGGCACCTACACCCCGGCAGCCACCGCGACCTCCGGGCTCGCCGCAGCCATCACCCTTGATGCCGCCAGCACCGGCTGCACGCTCGCCTCCGGCGTAGTAACCTTCACCGGGGCCGGCACCTGCGTGATCGACGCCAACCAGGCGGGCACCACCAACTACAACGCCGCAGCCCAGGTACAGCAGAACATCGGCATCGGCAAAGGCGCTTCGACCGTAACCGTGACCGGCGCCACCAGCTTCACCTACACCGGCACCCCGCAGGGTCCGGGCACCGCCACCGTGACCGGCTCGACCGGCGCGGTGACCTATAGCTACGCCGGGACCGGAACCACCACCTATCCCGCAAGCGCCACCAAGCCGATCAATGCCGGTAGCTACACCGTAACTGCCACCGTAGCGGCTGATGCCAACTACAACGGCGCCTCCTCCTCCGCCACGGCATTCACCATCAATAAGGCCAGCGCCACCGTAACCCTCGGCAACCTCACCGCCACCTATGACGGCAGCGCCAAGGCCGCTACCGCTACCACCAACCCGAACGGGCTGACCATCTCCTTTACCTACGCCGGCGGCACCACCGCACCGACCGCGGCCGGTTCCTACGCCGTAGTTGCCACCGTTAACGACGCCAACTACACCGGCAGTGCCACGGGTACCCTGGTTATTGCCAATGCGACGTCTACCATCACCTGGGCCACGCCGACCGCCGTTCCCGTCGGCACTGCCCTCAGCAGCACCCAACTGAACGCCACAGCCAATACTGCCGGTACTTTCACCTACACCCCAGCCACCGGGACGGTCATGAGCACCGTCGGGACCCAGGCCCTGTCCGTCTCCTTTACGCCGACAGACAGCACGAACTACACCAGCGCCACGGCAAGCGTGAGCCTCTCGGTAGTTGCCAAGCAGTTACCGACCATCACGTGGGCAGCGCCTGCCGCGATCACCTATGGCACAGCCCTTGACGCCACCCAACTGAACGCTACCGCCAACGTAGCGGGTACCTTCGTCTACACCCCGGCCTCCGGCACCGTGCTTAACGCCGGCAGCCAGACCCTGTTGGTCACCTTCACGCCGACCGACACCGCCACGTACACCACGGCCACCAAGACCGTCAGCCTGACGGTGAACAAGGCCAGCGCCACCATAACTCTCTCAGGGCTCAGCGCCACCTACGACGGCACCACCAAGGCCGCAACCGCCACAACCAGCCCCGCCGGAGTAGCAGTATCCTTAACCTATAAGAGCGGTAAAACCACGGTAACCAGCCCGACAGCGGCAGGAAGCTACAGCGTAACCGCCACCGTCAACGACGCCAACTACACCGGTAGCGCCACGGGTACCCTGGTTATCGCCAAGGCGACGTCGACCATCACCTGGGCCACGCCGACTGCCGTTCCCGTCGGCACCGCCCTCAGCAGCACCCAACTGAACGCCACAGCCAATACTGCCGGCAGCTTCAGCTACACCCCGGCTGCCGGGACGGTCATGAACACCG
>NZ_JAHDIW010000050.1:0-1043 GCF_018531165.1 Geobacter grbiciae
GCCTTGTAGACCGGCTCGTTCAGCTGCTCCAGGCGTTTGAGCACCTGGGTCTTCTTATGGGACGGCTTGTTGCGCAACAGGATGAAGCGTTGCTTGCAGTGCAAAAGTCCGGCAAGCTCCTCCTGGGACTTGTCCTTTTTCGCCTTTGCCAGTTCCTGCTTGCGGACCTCGTCCAGCGCCGCACTCATGTACGCCTTGACGTGGAAGTGGTCCAGGATGATCAGGGCGTTCTCCGCATACTGCCGGGAAGAGGAGAGAAACCCTTTGGCTCCATCGCAGGCCACCACTTCTATTTCGGCCCGTTCTTTCTCGGTCAGGGTCCCATAGAAGGCGTCAAGGACACTCTTGCCGTGCTTGTCGTGATTCCAGATGACAACACGCTTGTCGATGTCCACCACGTTGGTGACGTAGGAGTGGCCCTTCTTCCAGGCGACTTCATCCACGCTCATGGCCTTGGGCGCCGGTGGCGGTAGCAACAGCTCATCCGCCTTCTCTTGAAGAATGGCCCGATCTAGCCGGTACACCACCTCATCATCGAGGCCAAGAAACCAGCCGGCCTCAGTATTGGTGGTAATGGAGGTAAGCCTGTTCACCTGCTCGGCAAAACGCTTAGTGAAGCGTCCTTGCAGCCAGGGCAGATACTCAACGTGAATCCCACCGTCAGGGCAGCGGCATTTGCGCTTCTCCAGATAGAGAAATACGCGGCGGCCACAAGCTGGTAAGTCCTCGACACGCATCTGCCCCTTGCTGTGAACTGAGGTGTGAACCGCGCCGCAGAAGGAGCAAACTGGTGGATCAGCATTATCAGAGAGCGAAACAACAAGATGAAGATGGTCGTCCCCGCAATCGAGGGAACCGACCACAATAACGTTTGGGAGATTGAGGAGCTTCGTGATAGTCTCGAAATGCATCGGATTTGGCACCCTTTCTGAGGATTTTGTCGGGAAACAAAACTCTACCAGAAATTGTCAAATCCGATGTACTTCCCTCTATCTAATCTCCTTCCTCCTGAATCTACGCTGCAACTAATTCACGAAAGAACC
>NZ_JAHDIW010000051.1:0-911 GCF_018531165.1 Geobacter grbiciae
GAATCCCTCAACGTCATCGGCCAGACCTGGATGCGGGACACCACCCTGGACGCCAACCTTCTGAGCCAGATCGGCGGAGTCATTGATCTGCGCCAGCACCGCTTCGGCATTGTGGCGCAGGAAACCGGCTACTACATCGACGTGAAGGCGCAGATGTCCGCCGTCTCCTCCATCCACGGCGACACAGCTGCACGGGATGCCTACTTCAGAACCACCGGTCACCTGGCGAGCGCCATGGAGCACGGCGTGCTGGAACAGATGCAGGCGAACAGCCCGGCGGTATCCACGGTGAAGCTTCTGCAACTGAACAACGCCGCCGGGAACAAGGCCTTCCTGGTCACCTCCGCCAACTACGCCGCCATCAAGCCGCAGCTTGCCAACTACAGCACCCAGGACCTGAACGACTTCCAGACCAGCGTCACCAGCGGCAACACCCTCATCCTTCCGGAGAACGGCACGATCCCCCTGCAAGTATGGTCCGGCAAGGGGTATATCGATTTCAACATGGGGGGCACTTCGCGGCACGTGGGGATGATCATCGCCGGGGGGTACAATGGCGGGTACGCCGGAAATCTGGGGAATATCTCGGTCTCCAGTCTTGATAATATATTGAAGCTGAACCTCCGTCCTGACGCCATCACGCCCAAGACAAGCAGTCTCGATCCCGTCGACATGGCGACCGGCTTCTGGATGTACGGCAATACCGACCTGACCCTGTCCGGCGGGGCCGGTGGCTTAAGCCTCAAGCGTTCCTATAACAGCGGCAACAACAACATGAACGACTCCCTCGGCTACGGCTGGTCGCACAATTACCGCTTGTACGTGGAGCCCCACTCAAGCACCCCCTTCGGCCTCGGCCAGCGCCAGCCCGTGGACGCCGCGGCCTTGATCGTCGCCACGGTCGCCACCCT
>NZ_JAHDIW010000052.1:0-818 GCF_018531165.1 Geobacter grbiciae
CAGCATCGTGGTCAGGTTGTCATCCTGGTCGTAGGTGTAGGAGACGGTGGTGCCCCCGGCATAGGCGATGCTGTTGGTCTTGCCGGTGGGGGTGTAGGTGAATGTTGTTGTCTTGCCGTTGCGGTCCATTTTCGTCCAGAGGGTGCCGTCGTCGTAGTAGGTGAGCGTGGTGTTCTTGGTCAGCGGGTCGGTGCTGCCGGTGGGGAGGCTCCTCTTGTCGTAGGTGAAGCTGGTCTTGGCCCCTTCCTGGTCGGTGAGGGAGGTCATCTGGCCGATTCCGTCATACACATACGTGATGGCTGGTGCCGTGGAGGTCTTGCTCGTGGCCGGATTACCGTAGGTATCCTGGGTCAGGGTGGTGACGACACCTCTGCCGTCGGTGATGGTGTTCGCAAGGCCGTTGGCGTAGTAGCTCTTCTGGGTAGAGATGGATTGGCCTGTGGCCGGGTAGACGGTGGTCTTTATCGGGTGGTGCTTGGTGTCGTAATCGGTGTGGGTAACGTGCCCAAGGGGATCGGTCACGTCGGTGAGACGGAACTGGCTGTCGTAGGTGGTGTAGGTGTATCTGATGAACGGGTCGGTTACTCTGGTCAGGTTGTTGTTGCCGTCAAAGAGATAGGCAGTGCTGTAGCCCCGGGGATCGGTCTCGGCGGCCAGGTGCCCCTGGCCGTCGTAGTATTTGTAGTTTCTCTGGCCTAGGGCGTTCTCCACCCCCAGAAGGCGCTTCTGCTCGTCGAAGTAGTAGATGGTCTGGTGGCCGGTGCCGTCCTCCTCGATGTTACGATAGCCGGAAAAGTAGAGGTTGTAGGTGGTGGTGC
>NZ_JAHDIW010000053.1:0-766 GCF_018531165.1 Geobacter grbiciae
CAAATCCGATGTACTTCCCTCTATCTAATCTCCTTCCTCCTGAATCTACGCTGCAACTAATTCACGAAAGAACCTTTTTTTTTGAAAGATGTATCACTGAATTGGTTGTTATGAACTGTTGGGCGCGGCATCGTATCTTGAACACAGGCAATTATTACAAATGTGAAAACAGTTGGTGCGAATTCAAGCATCATGAACTAAACACAAGCAGTTGCTTGTTACGAAGGGAAAAGGAGAACAAACGGTAGGATACGGAGGTTTCTTTGAAATACCAGAAACCGCCCCGAATATAAAAACCATAGTTCTTGTTTTATATGGGCCGAAGCGATTCTGATCCCGGGTTCACATCTATAGTCGAACTAAAGCCTCTCCCATACAACAATGCACCTATCGCAATACTTGACGGAACCGACTTTAAAAAAGTCTACAATAGATCTACAACTGGGCAGTTATGGATACAAATCTGCACATTTGTAGGAGTTTTACCCGTTTACTATCATCAAACTTTATGGTATGGGCTTGATTGTATACAGATTAAACATCCAAAACTGCTGCTGGTTAGCAGATTTGTTTTCTAGCTGCAGCCAGCCAGCGCCAATATTGAATCCATCAAGCAATTTTATCCCACACAGGAGTCGTTTTGCATGCCCAAAGTCCCGAATCTACCTACTCGAACGCAAACACTTTCCTTTGGTTCTTTCGTGAATTAGTTGCAGCGTAGATTCAGGAGGAAGGAGATTAGATAGAGGGAAGTACATCGGATTTG
>NZ_JAHDIW010000054.1:0-699 GCF_018531165.1 Geobacter grbiciae
CACCCAACTGAACGCCACAGCCAATACTGCCGGCAGCTTCAGCTACACCCCGGCTGCCGGGACGGTCATGAACACCGCCGGGACCCAGACACTGTCCGTCTCCTTCGCCCCGACTGACGCGAACTACACCAGCGCCACGGCAAGCGTGATCCTCTCGGTAGTTGCCAAACAGGTACCGACCATCACGTGGGCAGCGCCTGCCGCAATCACCTACGGGACAGCGCTTGGCACAGCGCAGCTGAACGCCACCGCCAACGTAGCCGGTACTTTCGCCTACACCCCTGCCGCCGGCACCGTGCTTAACGCCGGAACCCAGACCCTGTCGGTCACCTTCACACCGACCGACACCGCCACCTACACCACGGCCACCAAGACCGTCACCCTCACGGTGAACCCGGCTGCGGCCACGGTAACCCTTGCAGGCCTTACCGCCACCTATGACGGCACCGCGAAGACCGTCACCGCTACCACCAACCCTGCGGGCAAGACCGTCTCCATCACCTACGCCGGCAGCACCACCGCACCGACCGCAGCCGGTTCCTACGCCGTAGTTGCCACCGTCGCCGACCCGAACTACACCGGTAGCGCCACGGGTACCCTGGTTATCGCCAAGGCGACGTCGACCATCACCTGGGCCACGCCGACCGCCGTTCCCGTCGGCACTGCCCTCAGCAGCACCCAACTGAACGCCACAGCCAA
>NZ_JAHDIW010000055.1:0-613 GCF_018531165.1 Geobacter grbiciae
GAGGGATCGACGCCCGAGTCCAGGATAGCGATATCAACGGAACTGGAGCCGGTGGAGATGTCCCATCCCGCCGGAGCGGCAATCTTGGGGAGATGCCACTGGGAGGCATAGGAAGGGTCGTTGGGGATTGTTGCCGGTTCAGCCAGGTAGTTTTCTTCCACAAAGGACACCTGGGAGTTTTTTGCCAGGACAGCCTTCACCTTTGCGCGGGCAGCGGCAGGTACCTTGATCCTCTTCACGCGGAGCTGGGGGATATCCTCGGCTTCCCGGGCGCCGGCTCCCTTGAGGACTGTGTCGGAATTGGCCTTGTGGACGCCGGCCTTGAACTGGACGAGGAGCTCATCGGTTACGAACTTCTGGGGAGGGGGGGCGGCACCGGCCATTCCCGCTGCGAGGCAGAGGATGCCGAGGGTGCCAAGGTGAAGGGTGATCTTTCCACAAACTCGTTTCGTGCAGCGCATGCGCCACCTCCATGGGGTGAGTTTGCTTCCTACCTCAGAAACAGACCCCCGCACCTATGGAAGGCGGGCGTTGCTCTTCGACAACCCGGCTATCCTGACCATGGAGTCAGGACCCGTGGCTTTGCGTCCTCCGGTTACCCGAAGTTTGCCCT
>NZ_JAHDIW010000056.1:0-604 GCF_018531165.1 Geobacter grbiciae
CAGGGAAAACGGGAGGCTCAACCACCCCCCGATCCCATGAATTATCGGTCCGTACAAAATCTCGTCACGGATTCAGGTTTGAATAACACGGAGCAACGGAGCACACGGAGAAAACCTAACAAACAACTCGTTTTATGCCATCCCGGAGAACTTTCGTGAAAAAATTGATGAGAAGTCCTGTTTTAACTCCGGAGAGCTTTAAATAGGTATAAAGCTGGGCATCGTGTACCGGCATAAGCTTTTCGACACACTTGAGCTCAACAATAACTCTGCTTTCAACCAATAAGTCAATTCTCAGACCGTCCTGTAAGCTGAGGCTTTTGTACCTCACCGGCAAGAGCTTTTGTCTTTCAACAGCTAAGCCCGCTGTTGTCAGTTCATGAACGAGGCAAGTTTCATAAACCGATTCAAGTAGACCTGGGCCGAGATGATTGTGCACCTCAATGGCCCGCCCGATTACCAAGTTAGTGAGCTCCGAGTCGAGAAGGTATTTCTCCGTTGCTCCGTTGCTCCGTGTTATTGCAGCCGGCTCCTCGACGTTTTGAGTGGGTAAGGGTATGATTCGTCCTCATTCCCATACCCGGAGGTTTCATCACAGTCATGC
>NZ_JAHDIW010000057.1:0-594 GCF_018531165.1 Geobacter grbiciae
ACCAACGTCACCCAGACCGTACCCATCAGTCTCAACGCCACCGCCTCAAACACGAATTTCACCATGAACCTCCAGAAGAACCGGCTCCAGCAGGCGGGGAGCACCAGCTTCACCTACGACAACGAAGGGCAGCTTGCTACCAGGACAGGTGACATCTATACTTTCGACGACGCCCACCGGCTGACAAATATCAGTGGCGCAGTGACGTACCAGTTCAAGTACGACGGCGCAGGAAACCGGCTGGAGGCGACCAGGAACGGTGTCGTCACCAGGTACATCTACGATGCCAGCGGGAATCTCTTGGCCGAGGCGGACGGCACCAACGCCATCACCCGCTACTACATCTACGGAAACGGCCTTCTTGCCATGGTGACCTCTGGCAACCAGCCGTACTGCTACCATTTCGACGCAACCGGCCACACCGTGGCGCTGACTGATTCAAGTGCCAACATCGTCAACAGATATGCCTACACCCCCTTCGGGGCAATCGGCAACCAGCAGGAAGGCATAAGCCAGCCGTTCAAGTATGTGGGAACATACGGCGTTATGAGTGAGCCGAACGGGCTTTACTACATGAAGGCAAGGTATTATGAT
>NZ_JAHDIW010000058.1:0-565 GCF_018531165.1 Geobacter grbiciae
GCCGCCGATCATGGCGTCAGGATCATCAACCTCAGCTACGGCGGCTCCACCACCTCCTCGACCCTTCAGAATGCCGTGAACTACGCCTGGAACAAAGGCGCCATTGTCTTTGCCTCGGCAGCCAACTACAACACGAGCACCCCCTACTATCCGGCCGCCTGCACCAACGCGGTGTCGGTGTCGGCAACCGACGCCAATGATGCCAAGGCGAGCTTCTCCAACTACGGCCCGACCATCGATATCGCGGCCCCCGGCGTCTCCATCCTTACTACCGCCAACGGCGGCGGCTATGCAAGCGTGAGCGGAACATCCTTCTCCTCTCCCATCGCGGCGGGACTCGGCGCGCTGATCCTCTCCGTCAACCCGACCCTGACCAATGCCCAGGTGGTGGACATCATCACCAGGAATGCCGACGACATCGGCACCCCGGGCTTCGATCAGTACTTCGGCTACGGCCGGATCAACGTCCTCAAGAGCCTCACGGCTGCCCAGAGTGCGGTGCCGGTAAGCGACGCCACCGCCCCGACCGCATCGATCACCTCCCCCACGAATTCCAGCACCGTCA
>NZ_JAHDIW010000059.1:0-491 GCF_018531165.1 Geobacter grbiciae
GCCGCGGTTATGGCCGTGTTGGTGCTGGCGTGGCAGGCGGCGCACTGGAAGCCCCGCTGGGCGTGCAGGTCGGTCAGGTTGGTGATGTGGCAGGTGTTGCAGTCGGCGTAGGGAGCGCTGACCTTGCCGGTGTGGGCCGTGGGATGGTTGTACTGGCCGTGGCAGGTGACGCAGTTGACCACCGTGCCGGCACGGCCGGCGGTGATGGCGTTCTGGACTTCAACCCGGGAGCTGGAGTGGCAGGTGGCGCAGGTGGAAGTCCGGGTCAGGTGCTCGTCAAGGACACTCTTGGTGTGGCACTGGGCGCACTCGGCCGCGGTCTGGGCCATGTCGTGCTGGGCAATGTGGTTCACCGTGCCGTGGCAGTTGGCGCAGGATACCTGGATATTGTTCCGACCGTCGGTGATCGTTTTCTGAACGGTGGCGTTGGTGCTCTGGTGGCAGGTGGCGCAGGTGGAGGTCCGGTTCGTGTGCTCGTAAACCACTCCCTG